>JAFVCX010000065.1 GCA_017478855.1 Muribaculaceae bacterium
ACGCACAAGCGCAAAAAAAGACTTAGAAAGAATCGTCACAAGAACAAGAAGTGATGCCTGCCGGGCCGGCTGGGCTTGAAATCACGTGGCTGCGCGTGCGGCCATACCGCCAAGCGATGCCTGCCCTGAAGCATCATCACAAAAGGACGTTCTTTCAACGATTGATGTTATACAGAGAACAAACCCACTGAGAGTTGCGCACCCTCCCCAAGTAGTGCTGGTCGAGGTGAGTTTGTTCTTCGTGTAATGGTACCGGACGGTTGCCTTGCCCCACGTGCGAATGTGAGAAAGGCACCCCATCTTTGACAGGTTATAGTAATAATCCCCCTTCTGCGATGAGAAGTGAACTTGTAGTTGACGTAACGCCCACCACCATCACCACCGCGCTTACCGAGGACGGTCGATTGGTGTCGCTTCAATGAGAGTCGCGCGACGCATCTTATGCGGTGGGTAACCTCTATCTTGCAAGGGTAAAGAAACTTATGCCGGGATTGAACGCAGCCTTCCTCAGCGTGGGACATCCCAAAGACGCGTTTCTTCACTACCTTGATTTAGGACCACAGTTCAGCTCTTACGCTCAATTCATGACTTCGGTGCGCACTGGCAACAAGAAACCGCTTACCATTTCGCGAATGAAGCTTCAGTCCGACATCGACAAGCACGGCTCGATTAGCGACGTGCTCACACAAGGGCAAGAACTCATAGTGCAAATCGCTAAAGAGCCCATTTCCACTAAAGGACCACGCCTCACCACCGAAATCAGCTTTACGGGACGTTTCTTGGTGTTATCGCCATTTAACGACAAAATATCGGTTAGCCAAAAAATTAAAGACCATGCCGAGAAAACGCGCTTGCGCAGGCTCATCGAGAGCATCAAGCCCAAAAACTTTGGCGTGATCATTCGCACCTCGGCCTAGCATAAAAAGGCAGCAGAACTGCACACTGAACTTAAGTTTCTGCTCAAATGCTGGGAAGATGCTGTGGCAAAAGCAAAAAACGCGTCGGCTCCAACGCTTCTCTACGAGGAGGAAAGCCGGGCAGTGGGCGAAATCAGAGATATTTTTAATCCCGACTTTGAGAGCATCCATGTGAACGATGCCCAAGTTTTTGAGCAAATACAGAGCTATGTGAACCTAATAGCACCCGATCGCAGTGAAATCGTCAAGCTCTATAGCGACGATTTGCCAATTTTTGACAAATTCAGCATCACAAGGCAAATCAAGTCGTCGTTTGGCAAAACTGTTTCATTTAAGTCGGGAGCATACATAATCATCGAAAGCACAGAGGCACTTCATGTGATCGACGTGAACTCGGGCAACCGCTCGAAAGCGTCGACCGACCAAGAGAGCAACGCGCTGAATGTAAACCTGCTCGCGGCCGACGAAATAGCACGGCAACTCAGGTTGCGCGACATGGGCGGAATCATTGTCATCGACTTCATCGATATGGCCAAGGCCGAGCATCGACAAGAGCTTTATCAGCACATGAAGGCGGTGATGTCGAAAGACCGAGCAAGGCACAACATATTGCCGCTCAGTAAATTTGGCTTGATGCAGATCACTCGCCAGCGAGTGCGCCCCGCTCTTGATATCGTCACCGCCGAAACCTGCCCCTCTTGTGGCGGCAAAGGTGAGATTCAGCCCTCTTTGCTGTTTACCGATAAGTTGAAAGACAAAATTGACTATCTTGTCAATTCGCTCAAAGTGAGCAGTTTCATTATGTATGTTCATCCCTTTGTGGATGCCTATCTAAAGAAAGGACTCATCAGTGAGTACTGGAAATGGAGGCGAGAATATGGACGAAAATTCCGCATACGCCCCGACCAATCGCTGGCCTATTTAGATTATAGGGTTATCGACAAAGACAAAAACGAAATCGACCTTAAAGAGGAAAAGGACATCAATAGCGCAAGCACCAAGAAGGAAAGACGCTCGCGCAAACATAAAGAGGAAGATGAGTCCTGATGTTTTAAGGTGAAAACGTAAAAGCGGCCGCGCCCCAAGCCTATAATGGCATACATGGAGGCGCGGCTGTTCTTTTTTGCCCGATGGCCGTGTGTTTTTTTTGCCCGATGGCCACGGTCATTCTTGCTCTTATAAGCTGCTTGCGCGCCAAAAAGAATGAAGATTTGTGTTGCGAAAGGTGCTCAGGAAAACACACGTTTCCTGTGGATGATGAGAAAAGAGGTGCTTATGGAATCACGGCGTTGGCAAACCGCTCATTCGACCACACCACCAGCCGGCCCAGTGAGTCTTGGCTGATGGTCATCACTCCCAAATCGCTGCGCGTGCCCAGCATCTGTCGGGTGGCTCGCGTGCCCAGCACCATGCAGGCAGTGGCCCAAGCGTCGGCAGTGGCACAGTTGGCCGCAATGATGGTGGCACTCAATAGGTCGCTTGTTTCGCTGCGGCCGGTGTGAGGGTTGACGATGTGCGAAATTCTGTTTCCGCCGGTTTCTTTCCATTTCCGGTAGCTTCCGCTGGTGGCCACGGCCCCATCGGTGAGTTCCAAAATCATGGCTGCGTCGTGCACGGTGGCAGAATTTTGCACGGTGGGCATGTCGACCGACACCCGCCACACTTTCTGCTGCCCGTTCAGCCCATGCGCCACCACCTCGCCGCCTATTTCGATTATGTAATCAGTTACATAATTGCGTTGCAGCATGCGCCCTATTTCGTCGCAGGCAAAACCTTTGGCTATGGAGCTGAAGTCGAGCTGCACGCGAGGGTCGGTTTTCTGTATCTGCCCATCGGCCATGCTCACCTTGTCAAGCCCCACAAACGCCAGAATGCTGTCCACTTGGTGGGGTGTGGGTAAAACGCCGTTTTTATAACCGAATCCCCATGCGTTCACCAGCGGCATCACGGTGGGGTCGTAGGCTCCGCCCGACTCGGCGTGAACGCGTTTGGCAAGGGTCAGCAAGTGGGTCAGGCAGCCATCTGCCGGCCGGCTTTCGTTGCGGTTGATGGCACTGATGAGCGAGGCTTTGTTATAGACCGACGCGCTGCTGTCCACTCGTTGCAGCACCGCTTGCACCGAGTCGGTCAGGTCGGCCGCGCTGCGATAGGTGATGTGATATTCGGTGGTCCACACCACGCCTTCGCAGGCGCGCAGGGTGGGAGTGGAGTGGCGTGAGAGCCACAGGCTGGTCAGCCCACCTATGGCCAGTGCAAGCAATGCGATATATTTGAGCGGTTTGCGATTCATAATGCGACGTGATGAGGGCGCAAAATTACCATTTTGGCGACAATTATTCAATATTAACGCCTAAAATTTGCCCCACCATAAAAATACAATTAGTTTTGTGGTGACCAAAAATTTGCATCATCATGAAAAGATACAGATACATTCTATTGTTGACCGTGGCCGTCATGTGGGCCGCGAGTGTGCAGGCGCAAGTGCGTTTGGGCCTCAAGGGAGGCATGATAACGGGCGATTTGCACTTCAATAAAAGCCTGTTTGACACCGATCGGCACTTGGGCTACACGGGCGGCGTGGTGCTCGAGTTGGGACTGCCCGTGACGGGTTTGAGCCTTGACGCGTCGGCCATGTATTCGCGCCACAATAATAAGCTGGTGGGCGAAGAGCGCACCTATCATCGCGATTATGTGGAAGTGCCTGTCAACGTGCGGTATGGTTTCCACATCGTGGGTGTGGATCATTTGGTGCTGCCCTTTGTGTTCACCGGTCCCAATTTCGCATTCCTGTGCGATGAAACGAAAGATCGCCGCTGGGACAATCGTTCCCTTGCCATTTCATGGCAGGCCGGCTTTGGGGCCGAACTGTTTAGGCACATTCAGGTGATGGCCGGCTATAGCTATGGTCTGAACCATGTGATGAAGCAAGTGGGGCTTGACGAAGTGGATGCCGGCGACCGCGTGCGTGCCCGCGAGCATTGCTGGACGGTCACCGCCGCCTATATGTTCTGACCC
>JAFVCX010000066.1 GCA_017478855.1 Muribaculaceae bacterium
TGTTGATGGAAGTGCAAAATTAGTGCAAACTCCCGAAAAGGCCAAATAAAAACCACACTTTTGCAAAATGTGCCATTGCAATGCGCCACACGACCTACGCTGGCAACCTCAGTCCTTCAAACGGAGAAAACTGTAACCAAAACGCTCGCACGCAGCACGTTCAAGGGTTTCGCGATCATCGGGATGAGCGATGCTGATGAGTGCCTTTGCTCGCTGGGCCAAATTCTTATTGCGCAGGTACACAATGCCATGTTCTGTCACGACAAACTGAGTTTGGAATCGCGTGGTCACCACCCCTGCACCGGGGGTGAGCGTCGGCACAATTTTTCCTTTGCCTTTAGCGGTGCGCGATGGCAACGCGATAAAAGTTTTTCCGCCTTCGCTCAACGCACCACCATACATAAAGTCGTGCTGTCCTCCCACGCTCGAAAAGATGGTGGTTCCTATGCTGTCAGCGCAAATCTGACCTGTCAAGTCCACCTCAATAGCACTATTTATCGCAATCACTTTGGGATTTTGGCGAATGACCTGCGGGTCGTTGGTCCAACCCACATCATAAAATTCCACCTCTCGGTTGTAATGCAAGAAATCATACATGTGCTGACTTCCTAAAGCCAAACTTGCCACGCTTTTTCCGGGTTTGATTTTTTTCAGAGAATTGTCGATCACGCCCTCTTCTATCAATCTCACCACGCCGTCGGTCATGGCCTCGGTGTGCAGTCCCAAATGCTTGTGATGCTTGATGCCATTCAGCACCGCATTGGGGATGCCCCCCACGCCAATTTGCAAAGTGGCGCCATCGGGTATCTCAGCGGCAATAAAACCGCCTATCGCAGCCTCAATGGGTGTAGGATCGCCAAACTCCAGTGCCACGGGGGGATCATCGCACCTGACAGCAGCCGTTATTTTCGACTCGTGAATCAGCGCTTGTCCACATAGATAGGGCATACTCTCGTTAATCTCAGCTATAATGATTCGGCTCGATTCCACGGCCGACACCGCGAGGTCGGCACTCATGCCGTAACTGCAATAGCCGTTCTCATCGGGCGGCGAGCAGTTGATAAAAGCGATATCGAGCGGCAGCTCACGACGGCGAAACAGGTAGGGAATCTCACCCAAAAAAGCGGGTGTCATTGTGCCGTAGCCCTGTGCCACCCATTTGCGCTGGTCGGCGCAAAGAAACAAGCTGTTGGTCAAGAACGCTTCTTTGTATTCAGGTTTGCAGAAAGGTGCCTCTCCCCTACCCACGTTAAAAGCCGAATAGATTGTCACATCTTTCAGCTCGTGGCCTCTTCTTGCCAAAGCTTCTTCGAGTACCAAAGGGATAGAAGTGCTTCCTTGAATGTATATCGAGTCGCCCGAATGCACTAACTGCATCGCCTCGTCGGCAGTCATGTAGTTCATGATTTCTTCAATTATGAGTTATTATTTGCAAGTTGCTCAAAAAGGCTCAAACGCTGGTCGAGTCGCTCCATGAGTTGAGGCGAGTTTAGTGCCGCCACGCTCACGCGGGCACCATTATGAGTGCTGCCTGTTGTGTTCAGCGTTATAACGGCAATGCCACAACGCAAAAGCAGCGACAATAGCCTCCGGTTGTCCATATCATGGTAGCCAATCGTGTAGAAAAACCCATCGCCAATGGGTTGATCCATATCTTTGTCGTACACGATGTTAAAGCCGTGGCGCAAGAAAATGCGTTTGCTTTCTGCGGCACGTTTCTCGTATTGGCGAACATCGGTCACGAAATCATTTCTTCCTTCCACGGCAGCCTGCATCATTGCGGCCAACGCAAATTGGGCCGAATGTGAAGTGCCCGATGAGGCCACATACAAGAAAGTGAGAATGAAGTTATCGCCCATGCGGCCTATGCCATAAAGCTCGCGCAAGCGCGAATATTCGCGTTTGAACAGCGACGGCGAAAATGCCACCACCGCAATGCGCTCGCCGGCATAGCTGAATATCTTAGAACCCGAAAGCATCATCACATAATTGTCGGTATAACGTGAAACCGACCGCTGGAACGGCGGCTCAAAAGGATGCGACAAGTCCTGTCTGAAGTCCATGCATAAATAAGCCATATCTTCGAGCACTATCACATCGTATTTTGTGGCCATATCGCCTATTGTGCGCAATTCATCTTCGGTGAGGCACACCCAGCTGGGATTGTTGGGGTTGGAGAACACCATAGCCGCCACATTTCCTTTTTGCATGAATTCTTCAAGCTTCGGCCCCAATTTTTCAGCTCTATAATCGAGAATATCAAAAGAGGCCACTTGGGCTCCAAAGACTTTGGCTTGGAGCATGTGTGGAGCAAAGCCGGGATTGATATAAAGAATTGTGTCCTTGTCGGGATTCAACTGCGAGCATTCAAGTATGAGGTTGCAACAGGCTTGCATGGAACCGACGGTTGGCACAATGCATTCGGCCGGTATATCTTGGTCCACATAGGCCTTTATGAATTGCGATGCCGCTTTTTTCAGCTCGGGTATGCCCGCGATATTCGGATATTTTGAGGGAACACCCCTATCCAAAGCTCGCTTTTGCGCCTCAATGCCCACTTGGCACGCCGGCAGGCCGGGCACGCCGATTTCAAGGTGAAGAAAAGGCTCGCCCGCTTCGCGCTCCATGGCCGAGGCGATGGCCACTCCTTGCCTGATGGTCGTGTTTGACACATCAGAAATGTCCATTTGCCGCAAAATTGAGTCAAGTTTTTCTTGAGCAATGGGAAAGTTCATGATATTTCTTTGTTAATGGCAATATTTGATTTTCACTTTTTAGCAGCATTAAGACCTGCGCGGAAGGCCTCAATATTGATGTCGACCAGAGCCTGTCCTTTTCGGCCGAAGACGTGGGCTATACCTTGTTCCAGCAACTCGGGCGACAACATTTTCAGCACCGAAGCCGCAGCACCGAGCAAAACCATATTAGCGCTGCGGGGCGATTTGACTTCACGCGCAATCGCATCTACGTCAAGACTAATCACACGGCCCACGCGCTCCAGTTCTTTTTCAATCGCTTCTATGGTCGGATAGTTGGGGATGTTCACAAATGGTTGAGTATTGGTGATGATCCAACCATCAGGAGCCAAATAAGGCAAATAACGCAAGGCTTCCATTGGCTCAAGCGAAACGATCAAGTTGCACTCTCCTTTGGGTATCAGGTCGCTGAATATCTCGGTGTCGCTAATGCGCAAATTCGACTGCACATCGCCACCACGCTGGCTCATGCCATGCACCTCGGCCTGTTTCAAGTGCAAATTTTGGTCAAGCGCAGCCCAGCCAATTATTGTGGCAATAGAGAGGATGCCTTGCCCTCCCACGCCGCAGAGGATGATATCTTGTTTCATTTCAATTCGGTTTTAGTAAAGAAGGTTATTTTGATTTTTGTGACGCATGGCGCTTCAAGGTTTGAATGCACTCGCGACGAGCGATGATCACCGAAACTCCCTTATATTCGATTTCTTCACGAATCACTCGTTCCATTTCGTCATAATTCTTGGGGAGTGGCACAATCACGCGCACATGGTCTTCTTTCACTCCAATTCCCCGGCAAATGGCCTCAAGGCGACCGGTGCCGGCACTGTCTTGACCGCCAGTCATGCCGGTGGTGAGATTATCGCTGATGCAAATCGTCACAGGAGCTTCGGCGTTAACAGCATCGAGCAAACCAGTCATGCCGCTATGAGTGAACGTGGAATCGCCTATCACAGCCACTGACGGATGAACGCCCGACAGAGCCGCACCTAACGACATGGTGACCGATGCGCCCATCTCCACACAGGTGTGGAAAGCATGGAATGGTGCCAACCAGCCCAGCGTGTAGCAGCCAATGTCGCTAAACACTCGTGCAGTTGGGTATTGGGCGATAACGTTATTGAGTGCCGTGTAGAAATCACGATGCCCGCAACCCTGACACAATGCAGGTGGACGTGGCACAGCCACTTGCGATGCCGCAAGCTCGGGACGTGGTTCAAGGCCCACGGCGGCCCGCACCGAGTCGGGGGTAAGTTCTCCCGTGCGGGGCAGTGTGCCATCGAGCCTGCCGCTAATCGTCGCTGTAGTGGGCAGCACTCCAACCAGTCGGCGTTCCACCATTGGCTGGCCTTCTTCCATCACAAGGATGCGGTTCCAATTCTGGGCAAGCCTGCGAATCATTGCGGTGGGCAGAGGATATTGTTGAATTTTCAATACAGGATATGGGCAGCCTTCAGGGAATTGTTCCATCAGATAATTATAGGCAATGCCACAAGTGATAATGCCCATCGAGCAATCGTTGCCCTCAAAATATTGGTTGAAACCCATGGTGGCCGCGTCGTCTTCAAATGAAGCGTAATCAGCAATGAGTTGCTCATTGCGCACTCTTGCATTGGCCGGCAACAACACCCATTGGCGAGGGTTCTCGGGGAAATGGATTTCATTTTGCGGGCGGGCTTCGTCATTAACCTCTACCACAGCACGAGAATGAGCCATGCGGGTCGTGAGCCGCATCAGGATGGGAATGCGGCGACGCTCGCTCATTTCATACGCCGCCTGAATCATGGCATAGGTTTCTTGCTGCGTGGCAGGCTCGAAACAGGGCATCATGGCAAAATCGGCATAAAAGCGCGAGTCCTGCTCATTTTGCGACGAATGCATTGAGGGGTCATCGCAAGCCGTGACCACAAGACCACCATTAGCACCGGTCATGGCCGAATTAACAAACGCGTCGGCACACACGTTCATTCCCACATGTTTCATGCACACCAATGCGCGTTTTCCGGCGTAAGACGCTCCTAATGCCGCTTCCATAGCGGTTTTTTCATTGGCACTCCAGTCGCTATGCACATTGCGCTCGCGAGCTAAGGCGCTTTGCTGGATGTACTCGGTGATTTCAGTGGATGGAGTTCCGGGATAGGCGTATACGCCCGATAGGCCTGCGTGCAGCGCACCCAACGCCAGAGCCTCATCGCCCAGTAGTAATTGTTTTCTCATCTTTCGGTTTATGTGTTAATTAGTTAGGATTTTCTGATAAAGTGTGGCTCGGTAGCCACCCGCTTGGATGCAACGAAGTTACAAAAAAATGCAGATTTGCGCAAGCGCCGGTTGGTTTTTTGCGCACTTTTAACGATATTTAGTGAGAAAATGGAAACGTTTTGCGAAGCCTTTGCTCACTTGATGCGACAGGCACGTAAAAGTTCTTTTTGCTCGAGAGTGATGCGACGGCTCTCAATGGCTTTTTGTATGGTCTTATTTTGCACCTCTTTTGGCAGTTCAAGGCTTTCAATAATGGGCCATGTGGCCGCCCATTGCTTAGCAAGTGCCGTGGCAAAAAACCACGCCCGCATCATCGCCACATAATAGCGAGAATCTGCGACCGACCCAACCAGCCGCAAGTATTGAGGCTCAAAATCATCATCAAGGAAATGCTGCATGAGCATCCCTATGGAAAAACGCACGGTGTATTCATGGTCACTTTGCAGCCAACGGTTAATGTGCGTCAATAGCAAAGGGCGATGCTTGCGAAATATCACGGGCGACAGCTGGTCGCAAGTGGCCCAATTATCCACAAACGGCAAAAAGCGTTCTGTGGCTTGCAGGCACGCGTCAATGTCCTTTATTTCCGATATGACAAATGCGTGTAACTGATTTTCCTCAAAGTAGTAATGTGGTAATTCTTCAAGAAATAATTCAATTTTATCGGTCTTCACAAAACTTTTTGCGAGTACGCGCATGGCAGGCGTACGCACGCCCAAGAAACGGTCGGCCTTAACGGTAGGGATAAGTTTGCTCTGAAAGGCGGCGTTGGCAGCATCTTGATGGCCCATCAGCGCATCAATCACTTGTTTCCTGATGGGTTGCATGTTTCAAGCCAGTGGACTATTAATGGCAGCAGAGCCGTGTTGCCATCGTTACAGATTTCAAATTCTTGCTCATAGGGTATTTCTCGCTCATTCTGCGCGTCAATGCGTGAACAGATTTGAGATTCGCTCAGATTGCTTCGTTTTTTCACACGACTGATGCGCAAATCCACTGGAGCCGTCACACGCCAGATGGCATCGAAATGGACTGCCATGCCACTTTGCCGCAACAGCGCCGTTTCTGCAAAAACAAATGGAGCCGTTTGTTTTGCCGCCCATTGCAGGCAATGCGCAATCACAGCTGGATGAATCACCGCATCGAGCGACTGAAGTAACGTGGGATTGGCGAACACACGGCCGGCCACCCATTTGCGGTCATATCGGCCCAAAGCGTCATAGGCCTCTTTTCCCAAAACAGCAATCACTTTTTCGCGCAGAGCCCCATCGGTTTCGACCAGCCGATTGGCATGGGAATCGGCATCATACACCGGATATCCCATAACCGAGAGGATGCCGCTCACAATGCTCTTCCCGCTACCTATCCCGCCTGTTATCGCAATAAGCATATTATAGGAAACGCAATTAATTGTAATTATTTTTCGATAATGTACTCCACGCTGTCGAGAGAAAGCTGCACATTTTTGAAAACGGCGGGGACCTCGCCCACCCTCACCGGGACCTTGTTGGCTCCGGCAACGATGGCGTTATAGTCGACTACCGCGGTAATCACGGCATTGGTGTGCGTCTTATGGAAGTTTTGAGGTGCCATGAAAGAGGCGTCAACACTCGATGGAAACACAATCACCTTGATGCCTTCAGGAGCGTTGCGCACTGCCACTTGCACTTTCTGGGTCATCGTCACCAGCTTCTCAATGGGTATCGCGATGTCAATGTATTGCGGCTCCACTACCGCTCCTTTGAGTGGAGCTATGCCCACTTTTCTTCGCAGCGTGTCGGTCAACCCACGAGCCGACACATGATAAGAGTACACTTCAGATATGCTCTTGAGTGTAGTAGCGTCGCTATACACCATTACCGAATCGTGACTTTTATGGATAGGGCCTGTTTGAGCATAAAGCAAATCAGGCTGCACTTCTATGTCGAGCACTACGGGCACCAATTTGCCCGGCTCATCGGTATATTTCACATTGATGCCCTCGGGCTGAATGGCGGTGATGCTTGTGCTGCGGGCAAGTTTCCGGGCGAGCAAACGTTTCAACGTACTCAAATCCACCTTGAAATGCCCGTCGGCCGTGACGTAGTCGTCAAATTTCACATCAAGCGACGGTTGTGTTCTGAACAAGTATTTCAAAAAAGTGGTTCCCCGGTCGCTCACGGTAATGTTGATGGTGTCGGGGAACGGTGTCAAGAAACGCACCTGTTCCGGAACTGAAGTGACACGAACGGGAATTGCGACATCTACCACAATACTGCTGTTAAATGTCACGAAGCACCATAGCATCGCCGAAATGACCACAAAGCCCAGAAACAGCAACGTCTGTCTGGAACGAGTTGATTCAATGCGCGTATGCGACAAAACTTTTCCCACTATGTCTTTAATAGGCTTCATGCCCTTCAATGCTCAGGAAAATCAGTTTTAGTTTTTGTTTTGCGGGTCAGCACCCACCTCGGCCACTTCTTGTGAGCTTTCGTAAATCATGTTCTTGTCAATGCGAATCACCACATCTTTTGCTATTTCAAGCGAAACAAAAGGCTGGCCTTCTTTGATGCTGACGATGCGGCCTTGAATGCCACCAGCGGTCATCACTTTGTCGCCCTTTGACAAGCCTTTGCGGAATTCATTGATTTTTTTCTGCTTCTGCGATTGCGGACGAATCATGAAGAAATAAAAAATCACGATAAGCAACACAATCATAATAATGGTGCCCATGTCACCACCGGCAGTGCTCTGAAGAAGGATGAAATTTGAAATCATAATGAGTGTTTGTTTTAGAAATTACTATTTATTGATGCGACCACGTTGCTTTAACGTGTCGGCCACAGCATTGAGCACACCGTTGACAAAAACTCCACTATTGGGTGTGCTGAATATTTTGGCCAAGTCGATATATTCATTAAAAGTCACATTAACCGGGATTTTTTCAAAAGTCTTCATCTCGGTAATGGCCGTGCTCAAAATAATGCGGTCCATAAGAGCCACACGGCTTCTGTCCCATTTCTCTGAACGGATGCAGCTGTCGATGAGCACGTTGTTGTCGTCGAGTTGCTGAATGGTTTTGGTGAAGAGCGTCACACCAAAGTCGCTGTCCTCATCGTCCTTGAACATGGGCGAAACAGGATTGGGCAACCGTTCCTCATAGCGGCGAATGGTCTTAAGGGCAAATTGACCCATAATGTCCACATCCTCACTGCTGACGTAAAGGCTTGTACCCTCCACAAAATCATTAAAATCTTCATCTTCAAGAATCACCTGCTTATACAGTTGCCGCCACAAGTGGCAGTCGGTGGCATAATCAGTGCGTTCCAATGCCATATATTCATGATAGGGTTCACTATTGAGAATCTTATCAAGCATGAGCCGCAAGAAGATGGGTTCGTCACTCCAGCTGATTAAACGATCCTTAAAGATATTGTTAAGTTCTTCATCTTTGCGGATGCTCTCGGCAAGGGCATTTTCAACGAAGCGCATGTTGGGATTCAAGTCCTCTTCTGTGGGCAAAAACCTGTGTTTTGCCTCGTCAAGACGGCGCTCTTGCAAGTCAGTAAGCTCAACCACCAACTTCAGCATGTGTAAGTACAATTCATAAGATTTGTCAAAGCTATGCTGCAAATCATTGATAGCTTGGTCGAAAGTGCGATCGGGCCGGGTGAGCAGATAGCTATACAGCGTCTGAATCACTTTCACTCTGATAAGAACTCTGTTAATCATATACTATTGATTTTTCTGCAAAATTACGAAAAGTTGCCTGCATGGCAAAATAAATCATCACTCCACCCACTGGTTGTCGGCAAGCCGTTGTCGCACCACTTCATACATCATGATGCCACCCGCCACCGAAACATTCAATGAATTAATGTGGCCAAACTCCGGAATCACAACCCTCTGGTTGCAGCAAGCCATCACTTCGGGCGAAATGCCTTTATCCTCTGCGCCAAGCACAATGGCTACCGGCCCTGTAAATTGTGCCGATGTGAACGGTTGGGCGTTTTTATCGCTTGTTCCCACAATGTTGAAACCGCTGTCGCGCAAATAGCGCAGTGCGTCCACCAAGCTGCGTTCACGGCAAATGGGCACATAATTGAGTGCGCCGGCCGAAGTCTTCACGGCATCGGCATTGACGCTCACACTGCCACGCTCCGGAATCACGATGGCATTCACACCCGCACAATCGCAGGTGCGCGCAATGGCTCCAAAATTGCGCACATCGGTCACGCCATCCAGTACAATGATGAACGGATTTTCTCCATTGTCGTAAAGCATGGGAACCACTTGTTCAAGGCGGCAATAGGAAACAGCAGCCACGACAGCGAGCACACCTTGGTGATTTTTGCGCGTGATGCGATTGATGCGCTCCACCGGCACTCGCAGCACCGGCACCTGACGTTGGCGCGCCAATACCACAAGCCGTTGTGCCAACTCTCCATTCAGGTCTTTCTTGATATAGAGTTTGTCAATCTCTTTTGCGGCCTCAAGGGCCTCAATCACGGCATGGATGCCAAAGATGTATTGATTATTGTTAAGCATGATTTTACATTTGGTTTTGGGCAATCAGAGCACGAGCATTAGCGATAGCCGCCTCGTTAAGGCTTCTTCCGCTCAGCATGCGGGCAACCTCCATCACATGCTCCTCGGGGTCAAGCATTTTCACAACGGTTTCCGAGCCCTTTTCATTCTCTATTTTATAAACCTTCAGATGGTGCGAGCCATGCGAAGCCACTTGTGGCAAGTGGGTGATGGCCAAAACTTGTATGGCATGAGATATTTGTCCCATCATTTCGCCAGCCATATTGGCGATGTCGCCCGAAATGCCCGTGTCCACTTCGTCAAAAATAATGGTAGGCAAGTTCATTCGCTGTGCCACAATCGCTTTGATGCAAAGCATCAATCGCGACATTTCTCCACCCGAAGCCGCTTCTTTCAAATGCTGCATGGGCTGGTTTTTGTTGAATGACACAAGGAAATCAACGGCATCGGCTCCCGTCGCCCCCAAAGGCACTTCTTTCACTTGCACCTCGAAACGCAGGTTCTTCAGGCCCAGTTTTTGTGCTTGCGGCACCAGAAGGTTTTCAAATTCTTTTGCTGCCGCCCGTCGAGCCACTGTGAGTTTTTTAGCGCAAACACTTGCTTGGTCCAAAAGAGAGTCGCGCTGTCGCGTGAGTGCCGCGATGCGCTCTTGGTTGTCGTCAATTTTGTGCAAACGGCCTTCATAGCCGTTTTGAATATCAATCAGTTGATTAACTGATTGCACGCCATGCTTGCGTTCTAACTCATAGATTTCGTTTAGGCGTTGCTCCACTTCCAACAGTTTTTCAGGGTCGAGCGTGAAATCTTCTTGCACACCGTCGAGCGTCTGCGCAAGGTCGGTCAGTTCAATGGCCACCGCCTGTAGTCGTTCGCCAATCTCTTCAATTTCGGGAATATTTCCCGCGACACTAATCATGCGGTTGGCCGCCGATTTAATCCGTTCAACCAAAGCCGTTTGTTCATTGGTAATCACGTCGTTGGCCTCCCACAACAGTTGTTTGATGTCGGCGGCATTGCTTAAGCGTTGCTGCGTAGCTTCAAGCGCGGCATCTTCATCAGGCTTGAGGGCAAGCGTCTGCAGTTGGTTAAGCTGAAACAGGATATAGTCTTGTTCCTTTCGCGCATCGCTGTCCTCCGTGATGAGTCGCTCAAGTTGTGCCTGTGTTTTTCTATATTGAGAAAAAACAGAGGTATAATCAGCCAAAAGGCCCTGATTTTGGGCCAAATTGTCAAGAACTGACAACTGGAATTGCGGTTTTGAGAGCAACATGTTGCCATGCTGCGAATGAATATCGACAAGCCGTGTGGCCACATCGCGCAATGTAGATAATGGCACAGGGGTATCGTTCACAAAAGCACGGCTACGCCCATTCGCGTGAATCTCGCGGCGCAGCAGGTATTCACCCTCCTCATCTTGATCCACATCGGCCAACGCCAGCATGCCGGCAAGAGAATTGTCATGATGAAAGAATGTGGCCTCCACCACGGTTTTGCTGGATGCCGTGCCCATCACACGCACATCGGCTCTTTCTCCTAATATGAGCGACAAGGCTCCTAATATGATTGATTTTCCCGCACCCGTTTCTCCTGTGACGACCGTAAGATGATCGTCAAAATCTATTTCAAGCTCGCTAATAAGTGCGTAGTTGCTGATATATAATTTAGACAGCATGTCTGGGTGATTTCCAAAAAACTGTTCTCAATTAGTTGGTGGACTCTTGTTTTATCTGATTCAGGCGCGTTTGCTCAGTGGGATAAATGGGATAAAGTGTTTCATACACCTCTTGTTTCTCGGTCATATTGGCTTTGCTATAAATGTTGACCAACTCATCAAGCTTAGCGTCTTTGAACATCGAGAGTCCCACGCTCATGGGTGAAGTATCATATATTTTCTTTATCGTGTCGAGCTGTTTTGTGATGGTTGCCCGTCCTTTGTCCACGCTCACTACCATTTGGTCGAGTCCCATGCGGTGATAATTGTAAAGCACTTCACGAAAACCCGAAGTGGATTTATCGGTCATCGCACTCAACACCGCGCTTCGGTTCTTTGTGTCTTCAAATGCCTTCCATCCACTCTCGCCCGAACTTTGCGCCATGCGCACCACATTGGCCGCCTTGTCGTAATAAGGGTCGCCACCATTAGGCGCGAAAGAGTCGAAGTCCATCGCAATAATCAAGTAGGCATAAAAGTTAAGGATTGCCGTGAGGTTGCTTTGCATGTCTTGTTCTGAAAAAACGAGAGGTTCGTTTTGCTCATACACGAAATCCACCTTATTATCCTTAAAATTGATTATCGTGCTTTGATAGCTGCTGTTGTACACGGGACGCTGCGACTGGATTTGCAATGTGCCCGACATTTTTCCGGTAGCCTCCACATAGTTTGAAATGGTGAAGAACAGTTTGCACACGATGCGCTCGTTGTTAGAAAACTGCGCATCGGTCCATCGCGTTGTGTTCATGTATTCAGCGATCGCTTGCTGCAAAGTGGTGAAGATTTCCTTACTCGAATTGCCAATTTGGTCGGCATTAATCTCAACCGTGCAATTCAGCTCGGTCGTTTCGTCGTCGGCATGGGCCATGAAACCCAGCATGAGTGTCATCGACAACAATAAGTATTTCAAATGCTTCATCACCATATTATTTCATCTTATTTTTGCTTCACCCGCATATAGATGCGCGTAAACGCACGTTTTGTGTCACTGGGAAAATCGGTATTCAATATCCAGCCGTAGTAGCCTGAATCTTTGCCCAAAACTTCCTCAGCAATGCGGCCCCTGTATTTGCCAAAGTTGATGACTTCTTTTCCCTGCTCGTTCAGCACAAGGCGCCCGGCCAAATCCACTCCTCTCGCGTGCGAAGAAAAGGCGCTCAACGCCTCCACATCGTTTTGCAACTGAGGATAGCGATCCAGTTGGGCTTTCAGCACCTCGTAGGTCGTTTGAGTGTCGGCCATTGCAGAGTGGTGGTTTTCCATCTCGTGACCACAATAAAATTTGCATGCCGCCGCAAGGTCGCGTTTTTCCATTTTATGGAAGATGGTTTGAACGTCTATGAAGCGACGTTTCGACCAGTCAAACTGCACTCCGGCTCTCGAAAACTCTTCATCAAGAAAAGGAATGTCAAAATGATTGCTGTTGAAGCCGGCAAAGTCACAACCCTCGAAGGTATTGGCCAGTTGTTGCGCCATTTGCTTGAACGTAGGACAATCCTTCACATCCTCATCGGTGATGTGATGCACCGCAATTGATTCGGCAGGAATAGGTCTTTCGGGATTCACCCGAAAACAACGCGTTTCCTCCTGCCCATTGGGCATCACCTTGATATATGAAATCTCAACGATACGGTCGGAAGTGATATTCAGACCTGTCGTTTCGATATCAAAAAAGACAAGAGGGTTTTTCAGTTTCAGCTCCATGACACAAACAGCCAATTATATCATCATGGGCATCTGCAAGATGAGCAATTCCTCACCTTCCTCTTGCTGGTCGGGCAAGAAGATTCCTGCGCGAGCCGGGTCGGAAAGCTTGATGTTCACCATGTCGCTGCCCACATTGTTCAGCACTTCAATAATGTCTTGATTTTTGAAACCAATGGTCATTGGCTCGCCGTTATAGTCGCATTGAATGGTTTCCTCGGCACTGGTGGAGTGATCGAGGTCTTGCGATGAGAGGAACACAGAATCGGCCTTCAGATCCAACTTGATCAGTCCGCCCACAGCGGCAAAGACACTCACACGGCGCAACGAGTTGAGCAGCATCTGACGGTCGGCCACAACGCTGTAGGGGTTATTCTCGGGAATCACGGCGTTGTAGTTGGGATAGCGGCCGTTGATGAAACGACATGTCAACGTGTAGTCGCCAGCCTCAAAAGTTGCGCTCGTTTCGTCAACCAGCACATTCACCTCGTTGGTGCTGTTCTTGTCGAGCACGTTCATGAGCACCGATGCGGGTTTGGTGGGGAGGATGAAGGCGCGCTCGATACCCGGCTGCACATTGATTTTCTTGTAGCGAACCAACTTGTGCGAGTCGCTGGCCACGAATGTGATGCCATCGACCTTAATATCCCAATAGATGCCCATGAATTGGGGGCGCATATCGTCGGTACCCACCGCAAAAACAGTGTGTTGTATGCCATCAAAGATATCTTTTTGCGAAAGCGCGAATTGCAGAGTTTCACCACTGCTGGTGGCTTTCAGAGGATACTCTTCACCATTGAGTGCCATGGCATTGAACTTACCGTTCATATAAGCAATATTGACCTCCAGCGTTTCATCGTTGATATCGAATGTCATGGCCGTGTCGGGGAGCTCTTTGAGCAAGCTCAAGACGCGTTTCACGTCGATCGCGAATTTGCCGCTGCCTTCAGCTCCGGGCACCTCGAGGACCGTGGTCAATCGGGTTTCCATGTCGCAACCGGTAATGACAAGGCGTTCGCCCTCAAGTTCAAACAAGAAGTTGTCGAGAATGGCATAGGCATTCTTATAGACGATGACTTTGCTGACGGCATTCAGGCGCGAAAGCAAAAGTTTGCTTGAAATGTTGAATTTCATAAGTAGTATATTCTTTTTTGTTGATTAATAATCGTTTGAACACTGATTGGCCGGCAGCACAGCTCATGCGCCAATCATTCAACCTACAAAGTTAGTGATTTATTGTGAAATGCGGCGAATAAAATCGCCTCGATTTTCGCAAAGCGCACGTTAAAAGATGTTTTTGGGCATGCCATCATGACTTCAACGCACAAAACCATCGGCATTAAACACCATTTAACAAACGGGCAGCCATTTCTTCAAAGAATAATCCGTAATTTTGCAAGATATTGTGTAAGAAGATGAACAAAATTAAAGATATTGCCATTTTAGGCAGCACCGGCTCGATTGGGAGGCAGACGCTTGATGTCATCGCAGAGTATCCCGAACGTTTCAGAGCCGGCGTGCTTGTGGCCCATAACAGCGCTTCGCTACTGATAGAGCAAGCCTTGCGCTTCAAGCCGCGGCAGGTGATCATTGCCAACGAGAGCCACTATGAGCAGGTGCGCGATGCTCTCGCAGGAAAAGGCATCGAGGTGATGGGAGGCACCACTCCCATTTCGCAAGTTGTAACACAGCCCGAAGTGGATGTGGTGGTCACCGCCATGGTGGGATATAGCGGACTTGAACCAACCATTGCGGCCATCAAGGCCAATAAAACCATAGCACTTGCCAACAAAGAAACGCTGGTGGTGGCAGGCGAGCTCATCGCGCGACTACTCAAAGATTCTTCCTCCACCATATATCCTGTCGATAGCGAGCACGGGGCTTTCTATCAATGCATGACGGGAGAGCGCAGATGCGATGTGGAAAAGCTCATTCTCACAGCATCGGGAGGGCCGTTCCGCACCACACCGCGGGAGCAGCTGGCTCATGTCAAAGCAAGCGATGCTTTGAAACATCCCAACTGGAACATGGGAGCCAAAATCACTATCGACAGCGCCACAATGATGAACAAAGGCTTTGAAATGATTGAGGCGCAATGGCTATTTGATGTGCCCCCCAAAGACATCGAGATCGTGGTGCATCCTCAAAGCATCGTGCACTCGATGGTGCAATTTGTTGACGGTTCGGTCAAAGCACAGCTTGGGCTGCCCGATATGCGTCTGCCCATCAGATACGCGCTTGGCCTTCCCAACGGCAGACTGAGAACCGACCAACACAAGATGTCGCTTGACGATTATGCTCAATTAACGTTTGAGAAGCCCGACTATGAAAAATTCCCCTTGCTCTCGACCGCCTATAAAGCCGCACAGCTGGCCGGCACTGCGCCCTGTGCCATGAATGCAGCCAATGAGGTGGCCGTGGCAGCTTTCTTGCGCGACCAGATTTCATTTCCCGACATTGCTCGTGTCGTGATCGAAACGATGGAGGCCATGCCGCAAATCAATGTGCCTTCCTATGAAGACTATGTGGCTTGCAACAAGGCTGCGCGCGAATGGGCCAGCAACAGAATTACAACAA
>JAFVCX010000067.1 GCA_017478855.1 Muribaculaceae bacterium
GGGTGCAAAGGTAGCAACAACTTTCGGTTTTGCCAAATTTTACTTCAAAAATTATTCCAAATCCACCACAGTGATGCCGGCTCCACCCATTTGCACGTGCTCGTCGCGATAGGAACGCACGCCCGGCAGGGTGTTGAGATATTGCCTGATGACTTCACGCAAAGCTCCCGTGCCTGTGCCATGCAAAATGCGCACGCGGTGGGCCGCAAATTGAATGGCGTCGTCCATAAAATAGGTGATGGCTTGCAATGCTTCATCGGCCCGCATGCCGCGCACGTCAATGTCGGGCTTGAAGTGCAGCTGCCGGTCGCGAATTTCGCTCAAAGCCGTTGTGCTGATTGAAGACGCTTTGATGGTGTCGGGCTTCTTATTGCTTCGTTCAAGCCGCGATGTTTCAACTCTTGTTTTGAGCATGCCAAAGGCTACCACGGCATATTTTTCATCCATACTGATAATGGTTCCCACAGTGTTCTGACCATGCAGCACCACGGAGTCGCCGGCTTGCAGGGCGGCGTGTTGTGGGCCGGATTGTTGTGCGTTGACCGTCTTTGTCGCAGCTTGGCGACGCGGTTTACGACGGGGGCGCAACCGTTCCACCGGTGCATTAGGTTCTTCCTCATCACTTTCGAGTCTATGCTTGAACTCTTCCAGCTGCCGGCGCACTTCTTTGGTCTTTTCTTTTTCGGCCTGCATTTGGCGTATTTCTCGAATGGTACGCTCGATTTTTGCATTGCTCTCGGCCAGCATTTCTTGGGCTTCGCTCTTGGCCTGCCTGATGATGTCGCGGTGCTGCCGGGCAATGTCTTCGAGCCGCTCGTCATATTGCTCAATGACCGCCTCAAGCCGTTTCTCTTTCTGCCTTACTTCATGACGTTTGCGTTCCCAATACTTGCGATCGCGCACGAGGTCGAGCAGATAACGGTCCATGTTCACATAGTCACTGCCCACAATGCGGCTGGCCGTATCAATCACTTGTGTCGGCATGCCGATTTTGCGTGCAATCTCAATGGCAAACGAGCTGCCCGGGTAGCCAACTGAGAGCTGAAAGAGGGGTTGCATGCGGCCTCGGTCGTAGAGCATGGCGCCATTGATGATGCCCTCGGTTTCCTCGGCAAAGTGCTTGAGATTCTGATAGTGTGTGGTGACTACGCCCATCATGCGTTTTTCATTGAATTGCCCCAGCAACGCTTGTGCGATGGCTCCTCCGATTTGTGGCTCGGTGCCGCTTCCCATCTCGTCGATGAGCAATAGCGAATGCTCATTGCCATGCAACAAAAAAAACTTCATGTTGAGTAGATGGCTGCTATAGGTACTCAAATCGTCCTCAAGCGACTGCTGGTCGCCAATGTCGATGAAGATGCTTTCAAAGATGCCCATGTGGGAATTGTCGTGCAGGGGAGGGAGTAACCCACACTGCATCATATATTGCACCGCACCCACCGTTTTCAGGCAAACGCTCTTGCCTCCGGCATTGGGGCCTGAAATGATGAGAAGGCGACGGTCATGAGCGTTCAGTTCAATATTGAGGGGCACCACCTCTTTTCCTTGCTCTCTGAGAGAAAGAAAAAGAGCGGGATGCACGGCATGATACCATTCAAGGGTGGGTTGTGCATGCACATGAGGCATTTGCCCACCTGTTTCTTGCGCGAAACGAGCTTTTGCGTGCGTGAAATCGAAGTGACCCATCAAGTGATGGTTTTGAAGCAGATCCTCGGCGTGAGGGCGAATTTGGTCGGTCAGCTCGGTGAGGATGCGAATGATTTCGCGAGCAATCTCGGCTTCCGTTTCACGAATCTTATTGTTGGCTTCTACAATTTCTTCCGGCTCGATGAATATGGTTTTACCCGAAGCCGACTCATCGTGCACGATGCCGCGCAGTTTGCGCTTGTGCATGGGCGCCACGGGAATCACAAGACGTCCGTCGCGCACCGAAGGCTGCACATCGCCTTCGAGTATGCCAGCCTCCCGTCCCTGACTGATGATGCGCCGCAATGTGCCGGCAATGCCGGCAGTGGTGCTTTGCAATGTGCGCCGCAGTTCAGATAAAATGGGTGACGCGTTATCGCGCACGTTGCCGCCCTTGTCGAGAACTCGCATGATTTCGTGCTGAATTTCGCTGAAAGGTTGCAGCCGGCGTGCAAGGCCGGCCAGACGAGGGTAGGGCGTTGATGAATCCTCACCTGTGTGGAAAAAGGTGCGAAGTTCTTCAATGGTGTGCAGCGACCTGACCAAATCGAACAGATGCTCGGCGGCGATGAATGTTCCGGGCGCGCTGATGGCTTTGAGTGAAGCCCGCAAGTCGTGATAGTGGCTCAAAGGGAACTCTCGGCCCGACGCAAAAATGGCGGTCATTTCGTGGGTTTCTTCCAATGCTTGCACCACGGTGGGCATTTGCGAAGACAACCGCATTTGGTCGCAGCATTCTTTTCCCATGGGGCTTATGCAGCGGCGCGACACCTCTCGCCTGATGATGTCGAACTGGATTTTGGCTTCAAAATTTTCGGGATAAATCATGATGCAAAGGTAATGTATCCTCTCAAATTGAACGCAAAAAATACACTTTTTGCCATCCGTTTGCCGTTCTATTATTACTTTTGCAAAATAATAGGTACAGTTTATTAGGAGAAACAATATGGAATATATCAATGCTTTTTTGTGGATGCTGCATAGCATGTCGCCTTATTTGCTGCTCGGTTTCTTCTTGGCCGGAGTGCTGCATGCCTTTGTGCCGGCACAGGTCTATTCGCGCTATTTGTCGCAGTCGGGTTGGCGCTCGGTGCTGATTGCGGCATTGGCCGGCATACCTCTGCCGTTATGCAGCTGCGGCGTGCTGCCCACAGCAGTGGCTTTGCGCAAAAGCGGAGCCTCACGCGCGGCATCCACCTCATTTCTCATAGCCACACCACAAACGGGAGTGGACAGCATTGTGGCCACCTACTCGATGATGGGACTTCCTTTTGCCATCGTGCGCCCGGTGGCGGCGCTCATCACTTCAATCTTGGGTGGCAACGCGGTGGGTGCGCTTGAACGAAAAGGCATCTTTGAGCCTGATGCGCAACCGGCTGCTTCACAGGCCGCGCCCGGTGCATTGAAACCCACATTGGCGGGCAAAATAATAGAAACCTTTCGCTATGGTTTCTTTGAAATGCTGCAAAACATAGGTCGTTGGCTCCTATTAGGGCTTGTGGTGGCCACGCTCATAACGGTGTTGGTGCCCGACGACTTTTTTAGCACCTATGCGCGTTATCCGGCACTCAACATGTTGGTCATTCTTTTGGTAGCAATACCCATGTATGTGTGTGCCACCGGCTCAATACCTATTGCGGCCGCACTCATGATGAAAGGGCTTACGCCCGGTTGCGCTCTGGTGCTGCTCATGGCAGGGCCGGCGGCCAACCTCGCTTCGGTTTTTGTGATTTCTCAGGCGTTCGGTTCGCGTGCCACGATAGCCTATTTGGTGTCGATAATTATGGGGGCTTTGGCTTTCGGATTGGGCATCGACTATCTGCCCGGAGTGCAAGAGATGTTTGTGTCGGCCATGCCGCATCATCACGACGTGGCCGGCCATATGATGCATGTGGGATGGTTTAACATCGTGTGCAGCTCAGCACTGGTGGTCATGCTCATTTGTGCCACTGCCGCCAAGTGGATTTCTTCTCGCCAATTAAAACAACAACAAAAAGAATCAGCAACAATGAAACAATTCAAGATTAACGGAATGATGTGCAACCACTGCAAGGCTCGCGTGGAAGAAGGCCTCGCCGCTTTGCCGGGCGTGGACTCGGTCAAGGTGGACTTGGCTCAAGGCATCGCCTATGTAGAAGGAGATGTGCCCGATGAAGAGGTGCGCGAGTGCGTGATTCATTTGGGCTATCGTCCTCAATGAGATACAAGCCATCAGGTTTTTCCGCATTGAGGCCGAAGTCGGCCGCTGATAGGCAATAATGGCAGAATGCCTGCGCCTTTCACGACAAACCCGACGATGAAAATGACAATGTGTCAGCCGCAGCTTGCTGCGAGCTGGCACATTTCAGTTGTGGCACAGCTTTTGCATTAAATAGGGCGACCGCTGTTTTTCCGGAGGTCGAACAAAAACGGAATATTAACAAATAAAGACAAAATAAAAATGGGAAAAATTATTGGTATTGATTTAGGTACGACTAACTCTTGTGTGTCGGTTCTTGAAGGGAAAAACCCTGTGGTGATTCCTAACAGCGAGGGACGCAACACGACCCCCTCGGTGGTGGCATTCAAAGATAACGGCGAGCGCATCGTGGGCGATCCCGCAAAGCGTCAGGCTATCATGAATCCTACCGGCACGGTGTTTAGCATCAAGCGTTTCATGGGCGAGAATTACGACCAAGTGACCAACGATGTGCAGCGCATGCCCTATACAGTGATTAATAATGGCAACAATCAGCCTCGTGTGGAGATTGCCGGGCGGCAATACACGCCGCAAGAGATATCGGCCATGATTCTGCAAAAGATGAAGAAGACTGCCGAGGATTATTTGGGACAGACTGTGGACAGCGCTGTGATTACGGTGCCCGCATACTTTGGCGACGCTCAGCGCAAAGCTACCATTGAAGCTGGTGAAATCGCCGGTCTGAAAGTGGAGCGTATCGTGAACGAACCTACTGCAGCAGCTCTTGCCTATGGCTTGAATGATACCGACCGCGACAAACGCATCGCTGTGTTTGATTTGGGTGGCGGCACATTTGATATCTCAATTCTTGAACTGGTGGGTGGCATGTTTGAAGTGAAAGCTACCAATGGCGACACCCATTTGGGTGGCGATGACTTTGACCAGCGCATCATCACTTGGCTGGCCGAGGAGTTCCAGAAGCAAGAAGGCATCGACTTGCGGAAAGACCCCATGGCCCTGCAACGCCTCAAAGAAGCTGCCGAGAAGGCCAAGATTGAATTGTCAAGTTCGAGCAGCACCGAAATCAACTTGCCCTACATCACCCAACTCGACGGTATGCCCAAGCACTTGGTGAAAACTTTGAGCCGCGCTCAGTTTGAGCAGTTGTGTGACGACTTGATTCAGGCAACCATGCGCCCCTGCGAGCAGGCTTTGCGCGATGCCGGTATGAGCACCAGCGAAATCGACGAGGTGATTCTTGTGGGCGGCAGCACCCGTATTCCCGCCATCCAGCAAGTGGTGGAGCGCTTCTTTGGCAAAGCTCCGTCGAAGGGTGTCAACCCCGATGAGGTGGTGGCTGTGGGTGCCGCAATTCAAGGCGGCATTCAGAGTGGCGAGCTGCAAGACGAAGGCATCGTTCTGCTTGACGTGATTCCTCTCTCGGTGGGTATTGAAACACTGGGTGGTGTCATGACCAAGCTCATTGAGAGCAACACCACGATTCCTGTGACAAAGACGCAGGTGTTTAGCACCGCCGCCGATAACCAACCGGCCGTTGAAGTGCATGTGTTGCAAGGCGAGCGCCCCATGGCTAAAGACTGCAAAACGCTGGGTCGTTTCCACCTTGATGGCATTGAGCCGGCTCCCCGCGGCATTCCGCAAATTGAAGTTTCGTTCAATGTGGATAAAAACGGTGTGATTAACGTTAGCGCAAAAGATAAGAAGACGGGTAAGGAGCAGAGTATCCGCATCGAGGCTTCGAGCGGATTGAGTGAAGAAGAGATTCAACGCATGAAAGACGAGGCTGCTGCCAACGCTGCTGCCGATGCAAAAGAAAAAGAACGCATTGATAAACTCAACGAGGCTGATTCTCTCATCTTCCAAACCGAAAAAACGATGAAAGATATGGGCGACAAGTTGCCGGCCGATATCAAGTCGCAAATTGAGGCTGCCCTCGGCAAGCTCAAAGAGGCTCATAAGGCACAAGACCTTGCTGCCATCGACGTGGCCAAGAAAGAGGTGGAAGATCTCTTCCAGAAGATGTATCAGCAGGCAGCCGGCGCACAACAGGGTGCACAAGGCTTCCCGGGTGGCGCGCAAGGCTTCGGTGGCGGAGCCCAACAAGGTGGCCCTGCCAACAACAGCAACAACGCCGGCGGTGCCGAGGACGTGCCTTTCGAGGAGGTGAAGTAAGCAAACGTGTCTGAAGACGCGTAAAGAAATCTTATGTGGCAAGGCCCCGCAACCATTATGGCTATGCGGGCCTTGCGTTTTTTTCTGCGCTTGATGTCCTTTCATAAACTGGCAGAATTATGAACGAAAGAAAAGCGACATATCAAAAAAATATAGTAAATTTGAAAAATTTTTGATGAACATAGTCTTTGATTGATGAAACAGATTACTTACGCTCTTATTTTTTGCTTGAGTGTGCTGGCGTTGACGGCGTGTGGTTCTCACGCGAGTGCAGATTTAAGTGCTGCGCCCGACTCGGTGGCGGTGCGCACCGTTAAGTTGAGCGATACCACATCGTTTTTTACGGCTGCCGGTGCAAGATGTGAAATCATATCGGACGCGACCATAGCTGTGCCTTCTCATTTTGCGTCGGATAGTTTGCTGGTATTGCTGCAGGGTTTGTTTGCGGAGCATGTGCTTGCCGCCCCCGATTCGCTTTCCCTCGACGGCGCATTGCGTTACTGTGTGGGGAACGTTTTGTATCAAAAAGACATGACCATCGACCAATCACAAGAGTCACTCGTGGACGGTGAGGGCGAAGACGTGACATTGCAGTATAACACCAACACGGCAGTGACCGTATATTACAACAATCACTCGCTGGTTACTTTTTGCCGTGTCGACATGGTGAAGAAGAACAACACGGTGACGAGCGTAACGCATCGCTACTATACCTTTGATTTGACCACTATGACTTATGTGGATTTGGGAGGTGTGATTCGCGATGACGCACAATGGGATGTGACGCAACTTCTGCGCACGCGTTTATTCAAGCAAAACAAGGTTTCGAATGATGAGCAGCTCAATGAGTTGGGTTATTTTAATGCCGACAACCTTGCAGTGAGCGACAACTTCTATTTTGATGAGCATTCAATCACGTGGAGCTACTTGCCGGGCCAGTTGGCCGTGGATGCGATTGGCGAGCCGCAGATAGTTCTCTCTCTCGATGAGTTGAAAGACTATATGAGCGATAAGAGTGTGCTGAAACGCCTATAATGTAATGGAAACCATCAATCACTATTTTCCTGAACTGACCGAGCGGCAGCGCGAACAATTCGCAAAAATGTTTGAGCTGTATCCGCAATGGAACGAAAAAATCAATGTCATTTCACGCAAGGATATTGACAACCTTGAAGTGAACCACATATTGCACTCGCTCTCCATTGTGCGTTATTTTTCTTTTGAGCCGGGCGTGAAAGTGCTTGATTTGGGCACAGGTGGTGGTTTCCCCGCATTGCCACTGGCGGTATATTATCCCGACGTGTCGTTTCATTTGGTGGATAGGGTGGGTAAAAAATTGCGGGTGGCGCAAGATGTGGCCGATAAGCTGGGCTTATCCAATGTGACCATTCAGCATGGCGATGTGCGTGAAGTGAAAGGCACTTTTGATTATGTGGTGAGCCGCGCCGTGATGCCGCTCAACATGATGGTTCCTTTGGTGCGCAAACTTGTGAATTCACCAATCCGCAGGGCTTTTCCGGCAGGCATCATCTGCCTGAAAGGCGGTGACCTTGCCGACGAGTTGCGTCCTTTTGCCGGCAGGGTGATTGTGGATGAACTCAGCGCAAATTTTAACGAACCGTTCTTTGTCACCAAAAAAATAGTGTATTTGCCGTTATGAAAGTTGCACGGTTTACATTCAATCCCTTTTACGAGAATTGCTATGTGCTATGGCAGGCCGAGGGCGGTGATGCCTATGTGGTGGATCCCGGCATGATGAACGACCAAGAACAGAATGCTCTTGTGGCTTTTCTTGATGAAAAGAAGCTGTCGGTTAGCGCAATTTTGCTCACTCACATGCACATTGACCACGTGGCAGGCGCACGATGGCTGGCGCAAAAATATTCAGCCGAGATTATGACTCATGTGGCCGAAGAGCCGTTGGGCTTGCAACTTGTGCACCAAGCCGAGCGTTTTCACTTGCAGGTAGATACACGTCCGGTGACAATCACAAGATATTTGCGGCAAGATGATGAGCTACTCTTGGCCGACGAGCCCTTGCGGGTGCTGGAAACACCCGGTCATTCTCCCGGCTCGCTGTCGTTTCATGCGCCTCAGAGCAGATTCGTGCTTACGTGAGATGCTGTGTTTGCCATGAGCATAGGACGAACAGACCTTCCCGGAGGCGATTTTAACCAGCTTATTTCGTCCATTCAAACTCAAATTCTCTCTTTGCCCGAAGACGTGATGATATTGCCCGGACATGCCGATGCCACCACGGTGGGACAAGAACGTGCCCATAACCCATATGTGAAAATGCCATGAACCAGCAGCTACAAACGGCCGATGTAGATAAGGAACAACAGGTGCGTCGCGCCCTTTATGCCCACCGAAATGGAATTGCGGCTGACGCCTTGCGCCAAGCGGGCGATCCGCATCGATTCATTATGGGTTGCCAATTGGTAGACTTGATGAACATAGCTACCCAAATGGGCAAAGACATATCATTGGCGCGAAAACTATGGGGTGATGTGAATCACAGAGAATGCCGCCTTATTGCCACGATGCTTTATCCTGAAGAACAGATGGGCCAAGACGAAGCATTGGCGTGGTGTTTCTCAGTAGAATCTATAGAAATGGCCGACGTGTTGTGCCATCGCTTGCTGCGGCATTTGGAGTTTGCCCCTCATCTGATTCATCAGCTTTTGTCGCAGGTAGAGGAGATGATGCGATATGTGGCTTTGCGCCTCTTGCTCAACCTGCTCATGATGGGACGTGAAGATCCTTCTCAATATTGGAGAGAAATTGTTGAGAAAGAGTCTTCCGTGAGTACTCTCTCAGCAATGCGTTCATTGCTTGCCTCGCTGAAGGAGGAACTTGCTCTCAGTTACGATTCATGAATCGCACGTGGATTGCGGGCTGATGCCGTCGCGACGCAGCAGGGCATCAATGCGTGGCCCGCGCCCACGAAAGCGCGTGTAGAGAGTCATGGGTGGTTCTGACCCGCCACGAGAAAGAATGTTGTCGCGAAAAGATTGCGCCGTTGCGGGATTGAAGATGCCATCTTCTTGAAATTTAGAGAAAGCATCGGCATCTAGCACCTCTGCCCATTTGTAACCATAGTATCCGGCGGCATAACCACCCGAAAAAATGTGACCAAACTGTGTGGACATCAAGCAGCCATCAATGGGAGAAAATATCTCAACCGATTTCATGGCCTGATGTTCCAATTCAAAAGGACTGCCGAGGTACGGCTCAGAGAGTGTGTGCCAACCCATGTCGAGAAAGCCAAAACCAAGTTGCCTGATGCAGGCATAGCCGGCTCCATGCCGTGATGAGGCCACCACGCGCTCGATAAGCTCTTGCGGAATGGGTTCGGAAGTGAGATAGTGTCGCGCAAAACTATCAAGGAACTCCTGTTGAGTCACATAATTTTCATGAAACTGTGATGGCATTTCCACAAAATCGCGATACACATGTGTGCCCGAAGTGGTGACGTACTTACACTGTGAAAGCAAACTGTGCAGGCCATGCCCAAATTCATGCACAAAAGTTTCTACCTCGCGCAACGTGAGCAATGATGGCTTTGACGCAGTGGGACGCGTAAAATTCATGGTCAGACTCACCAGCGGCCGCACATCTTGGCCATTCGTATCAAGGCACTGCTCGCGAAAACAGGTCATCCACGCTCCCGATTGCTTGGTGGGGCGAGGAAAGAAATCCGTGTAGATGGAGCCTACATAACGACCATCATGGCGCGTGACGTCATATACTCGCACTTCGGGATGAAACACCGGTGCCTCATGGTTTGGAGCAAACTTTAACCCATAGAGTTTGGTGGCTAAGCCAAACACCCCCTCCATCACGTTTTCTAACTTAAAATAGGGTTTAAGCAATTCATCATTGACCTGATGGATGGCGTCTTTCAGTTGATAGTTATAATAGCTGTAATCCCACGGCTTAATGGTCATGGGCCGGCCCTCTAATTGACTGGCGAAATCTTCAAGTTGGCGCATTTCTTGCTTTTGCTTGGGCAAATATGCCTCACGCAGTTGTTCCAACATTTGGGTGACAGCTTGAGGTGTACCAGCCATTGAGTTCTGAAGGCGATAGTCGGCAAAAGTTTTATATCCGAATAATTGAGCGATGGCCAATCGAGTATTGGCAATCTCATTGACGATGCTCAAATTGCTGTGTGCGCCTTGTGTGCCTTGCCGGTTATAGAGTTTATATAGCCGTTCACGCAAATCGCGCCTTGATGAGTGTGTCATGAAGGCGGTGTAGCTGGGTGCATGCAAGGTGAAAAGAAATTCATCGTCACGCCCTTTGTCATGTGCGGCCTGCGCAGCTGCCTCGATTGCGTCGGCAGGAAGCCCATCAAGGTCGGCCTCCGTCAACCATAACTCTCCACGGTTGGTTTCTTTGAGGTGGTTTTGCTCAAACTTCAACGAAAGCTCAGAGAGTTTCTTGGAAAGCCGGCGATACTCCTCGCGCTGCTCACCCACAAGTGTGGCTCCACTCCGCTCAAACGCCATGGCGGTTTTCTTAAGCAACATGCCATCTTCGGCATCATAGTCACCGGGTGCGAAATGCTCATTCACATGCTTCACGCGCAACCATAGAGCCTCGTTGAGAAATATGTTGTTTTGATGCTCATCAATCAAAGGAACTATCTCGTTGGCCAGAGCCTGCAGCGCATCGTCGGCATGAGCCGAGAGCATAGGATAAAAAATGTTGAGCGTGCGGTCGAGCAGGGAGCCACTACGCTCTAAGGCAACGATAGTATTATCGAAATTGGGCTCATTTTTTTGCTCAACAATGGCACGAATCTCGTCGTTTTGTTCCTTGATGCCTTGCTGAATGGCCGGCAAATAGTCGTTGATGGAAATTTGCTCGAAGGGCACCATTCCATTGGTGGCAGGAAATGGTTGAAAGAAAACATTCATAACTTTTCGATAGCAGTAAAGAAATTTATGATTGAGAGGTCACGGCATCGGCAATAAGAGGCAGGAGCGACAGGTCGGCTCCACGAGCCGCCAAGTAGTTTTTGTCGTCATTCAGGGTATTTCTGAACGATTGAACATCGCGGTTGTTTTTTTCGTAGGCAAGGCGGTAACTGGCAATGGCTTCTTGGAGCTGCCCCATGCACAGCAACACATGTCCGCGGTTCAGATAATCGAGCCAATTAGGTTCATCCTCGGCTAAAATGCGATTGTAATAATCGAGGCTACGGTTGTCGTTTCCGGCCACAAAGGCGCACCAAGCAAGAGGCCTCCTTGCGCGGTGCTTGCTGTCGTCCATCAAGTCGGCTTTGAAATATTGCTGCATGGCCTCATCGGTGTGGCCAGCTTCCATGAGGCAGTGTCCCAAATTGAGTGTGTTAGAGAGTGAGCCGGGGCTCATGTTCTCAATGCGTCGATAACAATCGATGGCTTTCTCATATTGTCCTAAAGCCCTGTGGCATAGGGCAAGATGCTTAATGCACCACGCATTGGTGTCGCATGCCAGCAGGTAATGCTCGTAGTGCTGAATGGCTTCGGCATATTTTCCTTGTCGTTCGCAAGCAAAACCCAATTTCTGAAAAAGGATGGGCTGTGCTTGCGGTGCATCACTAACGACACGAGTGAAATATTTCTCGGCGTCGGCGTTAAAGCCATATTTCAAATAAAACTCGGCAATGACGTTGAGCGTATCCGCGTGTGTGACGAACTCCGCTAAATAAGGAAGATTGGTAAAATCCATATCACCGTCCATTGCGGGCAAGAACTCATGTCGCCGTGAAAACAGCTTGAAGAAACGATACAAATCTTGAACACACCGATTGGCAATGTATGCGCGCTGCTTGCGCTGGTCTGCCGATGCCTGTTGCTCGGCTTCCATTTCTTGCATCTGTTCGGCATGCTCTTGCACTTGCCCCAACATTACCTGACGCTGAGCGCTTGGCATTTGACTTAAAGAAAAACTGAAAGAAAATCGGTCACTATTGCACATGTAGGGGGTGCGCGTGATGAGTTTCACAAAAGGCAGCTCTTTGTCGTCGAACGACGAAATGATTGATGAGTGCCCCGTGTGGAAAGGCAGAAACCAGTTGCTTAACGTTTTGAAGAATGCAAACGACTTGAGCCGGGCAAATGTGCTGATGAACACATCGTCGCCGGCCTGTTGCATTTCGGTCAACTGTTCCATTTTACTTGTCACACCATTTTTTTCGAGCAATTCTTGCCACTCCGGATTTTCCTCGAGGTCGCTCCAATCGATGATGTTGCCCTTTCTGCGAATTTTCTGCATCAATTCAGGGCTGACGTGGGTCAGATTGGGCATGATGTCGTTTTGCACTTTGCGTGTGACATTCTCGGTGTTGCGCGTGCGAGTGAGCAGCAGCTGCACGGTGTTGATGTCGTCGGCAAATGAAGAAATGTCGGTCATCAGCTCAATGGCTGGCTGAACCTCTTTGGCCAGAGGGATGCGGTGCCTGTGGCATTTCATCACCAGCAGCAGAGCGATGAGTGCGCGTAGCTGCACTTCGGCACGGCCGTTCATGGAGTATGCCTCAATGATGAGGCGCAGCTTGGTAGCGTCAAAATACTTCATCAAACCGAGAAACAATGCCATGACGATAAGGCATTGGGTATGGTACGATGTGCCGGAATCTGATAACGCGTTGCGCAAAATCTGAGCATCGCCTGCGCCGGTGGGAAAGGTGCTCCATATTTTATTGAAAATGTCGGTTTCAAGTCGTTCTTGTTCTTGCAGTGTCATGACAACTGCATTTTTGTCACGTTCTTGCGCATTGGCACTTTCAAGCAACTGTGTTTTGCGGAGGGCTTCACGGTATCGCTCTATGAGAGTCGCCAACTCGGTATGCGCCAATTCGCGCCGACGCGCATGAAACACTTCGGGCGAATCGATGTCGAGAGCTGTGATTGCACAGAGGTCGACGAGGGTGTACAATTCATGGGTGAGTTCCTTCACCACTTTGCCTCGCTCATTGTCCTTTGCTCCTTGCGATAAGTAGCTGAGGAGGTAGCCGTAGGTGGTTCTCAGTTGCTGCGCACGGTCGCGCACGGCCCATGCGGCCACCTCGTCACAAAAAAGCAGAGTGGCGGTGATGGCTTCGGCAAGTCGTCGTTGCTTGATCAGGTCAACGATATTGTTTCTTCGATGAAAGATATCTTGATGTTGCATAATGTTCAGATTATTGAAAAGCGACTTGCAAAAATCATGCAAATTTACTCAAAAGTGACAACTATGCAGTAGCGGCGAACACTAAAGATGAAGCGCTGCATGTGATGCTAAAAACATGGTGCTGTGAACTAATGAACAAAAAATTGCAGATTTTTTGCGAGATTCGCATTAATTATGTAATTTCGTAGGTCAAAATGAATGATACAACTGATAACGCCAGCAATAAACGGTTATGAAAGATAGACTTAACAAACTCTTTATTTCGCGCTTTGGGACGGAAGGCACTTTTTATGCTTCGGCCGGCCGCATCAATCTGATAGGTGAACACACTGACTACAATGGTGGATTCGTTTTTCCGGGTGCAATCGACAAATGCATCATGGCCTGCATCAATATCAATGGCACCGACTGCGTGCGTCTATATAGTGCCGACCTTGATGGATATACAGAATTTGGTCTTGCTGAGGAAGACGCACCTCAAGAGCAATGGGCGCGCTATGTGTTCGGCGTGTGCCGCGAGATTGTAAAACGAGGATTTGTGGTGCGAGGATTCGATGCCGTGTTTGCCGGCGACGTTCCGTTGGGCGCTGGTTTGTCGTCGAGTGCCGCTCTTGAATCGTGTTTTGCTTATGCGCTAAACGATCTGTTTAACGAGAACCAGATTCCCAAGTTTGAATTGGCTCTCATTGGCCAAAGCACTGAGCACAACTATTGCGGCGTGAATTGCGGCATCATGGATCAGTTTGCATCAGTTTTCGGCAAAAAAGATTGCCTGATGCGTCTTGACTGTCGCTCATTGGAATATGAGTACTATCCTTTCAAGGCCGATGGTTATGTGCTTGTGCTGCTCGACACCAAAGTGAAACATGAGCTTGTGGATTCTCCCTATAATAAACGTCGGGAATCGTGCGAGCGCGTGGCGGCCACACTGGGTGTGGAAACGCTGCGCGATGCCACGATGGAAATGCTCAATGCTGCCAAGAACCAACTGAGTGAAGAGGATTACATGCGCGCTCGCTATGTGATAGGCGAAAAGCAACGTGTGCTTGATGTGTGCGATGCTCTCCAGCGTGGCGATTTTGAAACGGTGGGGCGTTGCATGTATGAAACACATGAGGGATTGTCGCATGATTACGAGGTGAGTTGTGAAGAACTTGACTATCTGAATGACATCGCACGTGAATGCGGCGTGACTGGTTCACGCATGATGGGCGGCGGCTTTGGCGGTTGCACAATCAATCTGGTGAAAAAAGAGCTTTATGAATCGTTTGTCGCCACGGCTACGGCCCAATTCAACGAGAAATATGGCCATGAACCTGCAATATATCCTGTTGTGATAAGTGACGGTGCCCATAAACTGAATTGAGCCGATGAAAGCTGCTGTTGAGATCATCCATACGCCTAAAGGCGACATCACACTTTACCGATTGGTGAATGAAAGCGGTGCGTCGGTGACACTCTCGAGTTTGGGTGCGGGAGTGGTGAGCATAGAAGTGCCCGACCGTGAAGGCATTATGACCGATGTGGTTTTGGGCTATGAGCATCCGGTGGACTATTTTTATGATGGGCCATGTGCCGGCAAAACTCCCGGACGTTATGCTAACCGCATCGCTGGCGGCAAATTCACGCTCAATGGTGTGGAATATCAGTTGAATATCAATAATGGCCCCAATGCTTTGCATGGTGGGCCGGAAGGCTTTCAGAATCAGATTTGGGAATGCTCGCTCATTGGGGTCAACCAAGTGAATTTTTTTTACTCGGCCGATGATGGTGAGGAGAATTATCCCGGAGCCATGATGGTGCGAGTGGAATATACATGGACTGAAGATAATAGATTGACGATACGTTATAGGGCAGTGGCTCTCAACGCTCCCACGATTGTCAATCTGACCAATCACACCTATTTTAACTTGGCTGGGAGCGAAAGTGGGTCGGTGCTGAACCATGAGTTGCAACTAAATGCTTCGCGCTATCTTCCAACCGATGAAACGCTCATTCCAACGGGAGAACTGGCCGCCGTAGAAGGGACTCCTATGGACTTCACCGCCAAGAAGCGAATAGGACGCGATATCAAACAAGATTTTCCGGCTTTGCGTTATGGCAAAGGCTATGATAATTGCTGGGTGCTCGATGAAAACGCGATGGAGCAACCGGCGGCCACCTTATTTGATCCCGCTTCGGGACGCAAACTAAGGGTGTTTACTGACCAACCTGCCGTGCAGGTCTACACGGGCAACTGGCTGGAGGGTTCTCCCCTCGGCAAAAATGGCCGTGAGTTTCATGATTATGATGGCGTGGCAATTGAGTGTCAGGGTTTTCCCGATGCTCCCAATCATCCAGCATTCCCCTCACAAGAATTGTGGCCCGATGAGGAATATGCGCGAACCATCATCTTCGACTTCTCCATTGAGAAATAAAATTATCCTTAAATAGAATTTAGATTAAATGAAACCAACCTTATTTGTCTTGGCTGCCGGCATGGGAAGCAGATATGGCGGCTTGAAGCAGCTTGATGGACTTGGCCCACATGGCGAAACCATCATGGACTACTCGATTTATGATGCGATTAAAAGTGGATTTGGAAAAGTAGTGTTTGTGATTCGGAAAGATTTTGAGGCCGACTTTCGCGAGAAAATTCTTTCGAAATATGAGGGACATATTCCTGTGGAAGTGGTATTCCAATCGGTGACCGACCTGCCCGAAGGCTTCACTTGCCCTCCCGACCGTGTGAAACCATGGGGCACCAATCACGCGCTGCTCATGGGAAAGAATGTAATTAACGAGCCGTTTGCCATCATCAATAGCGATGATTATTATGGACGCAATAGCTTTGAAGTGATGGCGGCCGAATTGTCGTCGCTCCCCACCGGTAGCACTCGCCATTATAGCATGGTGGGCTTTAAGGTGGGCAACACCATGAGCGAGAGTGGCACGGTGTCGCGCGGCGTGTGCGAAACAAGTGACGGTGTGCTCACGGGAGTTGTGGAGCGCACAGCCATTGGTTTTGATGAACAATACCGGATATCGTTCACCGATGAAAATGCCGTAGTGCAATATCTTGACTTTGATACTCCTGTATCGATGAATTTTTGGGGATTTACGCCAGACTACTTCGAATATAGCGAGAAGTATTTTGTGCAGTTCCTAAAAGAAAACATCAACAAGCCAAAGTCGGAGTTCTTCATTCCCACACTGGTGAATGACCTCGTGGAGAAAGGCGAGGCACAAGTGAAAGTGCTCACTACCGAGAGCAAATGGTTTGGAGTCACTTATAGTGCTGACCGGCAAGGTGTGGTGGACAAGTTTGCCGAGCTGCATGCCACGGGCGTTTACCCCGAAACTTTGTTTTGAATCAGAAACCAAACTCAGCATGAAGGGTGCGTCAAAATGCTGACGCACCCTTCTCGCCTTAATCATGGCGGCAAGCGGTCACCCTGCGTTTAGAAATTAAGCTTCGGTTCGGCAAAATGCAAATAAATTTGCATTTGCGCCCACCTTGCACTAATGTTAGATTCATTAGGCGGCACCTCAACAATAAACGAGTTTATTTTGTATTGTATTCGGTTTGCACTAACGTTGAGGCTATGCCTCGAAATTAGGCTTCGGTTCGGCAAATCGCAAATAAATTTGCATTTGCGCTCACCTTGCACTAATTTTGCATAAAATTTCAAGACCCTAATTGAAACCAAAGAAAACAGAAACCAAAGACGGCTTGCTGGCCATGATACGCAATGGGCAGCAAATGACGCTGCGCCAGCAATTACTGCTCACGGCGCAATTAAGCATTCCTGCCATCTTGGCCGAGCTGTCATCTATTGTGATGCAATATATAGATGCCTCTATGGTGGGTTCGCTGGGAGCCGACGACTCGGCATCGATAGGTTTGGTTTCTACAACTTTGTGGCTGTTTGGTGGCATGTACAATGCCGTGGCTACGGGCTTTGCGGTTCAGGTGGCGCATCTGATTGGCGCCAAGCAAAGTGCTGAAGCTCGCAGTGTGTTGCGTCAGTCGCTTGTGGCGGCTTTGCTTTTCAGCCTTTCGCTGGCTATCGTAGGAGTGGCCATCAGCGGTTATCTCCCCATCTGGCTGGGAGGCAATGAGCGCATTGTGGCTAATGCGTCACGATATTTCTTGATATTCATGCTGGGCATGCCATTGCTCATGCTTGATTTCTTAGCTACCGGCATGCTGCGATGCAGCGGCAATATGAAAGTTCCCAGTGCGCTCAATGTGCTCATGTGTGTGCTTGATGTGGTGTTTAATTTCTTCTTTATCTTCCCCTCACATCATCTGCATTTATTGGGACAAGACTGGGTGTTGCCCGGAATGGGCATGGGCGTGGTGGGTGCTGCCATTGGCACGATTCTTGCTGAATCGGTGGTGTGCTGCCTCATGCTTTGGTATCTTGTGACGCGCTCAAATGAGCTTCGTCTGAACCAAGAGCGAGGCAGTTTCCGTCCGAGGGCGGCGTGTGTGAAACGTGCTTGGTCCATTGGGTTCCCAATGGGTATTCAGCACGTGGTCATGTGCAGCGCGCAAATTGCTATCACGGCCATAGTGGCACCGCTGGGCAGCGTGGCTATTGCCGCCAACTCGTTTGCCATCACGGCCGAGAGCCTGTGCTATATGCCCGGCTATGGCATTAGCGATGCCGCCACCACACTCGTGGGACAAAGCATGGGTGCGGGTCGCCGCTACTTGATGCGACGCTTTGCCTACATCACGGTGACGCTGGGCATGGTGGTGATGAGTGTGATGGGTGTGCTGCTCTATGTGGCCGCACCCCTGATGATGGGCATCATGTCGCCTGTGGCCGAGGTCGTTGAGTTGGGCGCGCAATGCTTGCGCATCGAGGCGTTTGCTGAGCCACTGTTTGCCGCAGCCATTGTTTGCTATGGCGTGTTTGTGGGGGCTGGCGACACACTCACTCCTTGCTGGATGAATGTGGGCAGCATGTGGGCCGTGCGCCTCACTCTTGCCGCAGTGCTTGTGGGCTCCCTCGGACTGGCCGGTGTGTGGGTGGCCATGTGTGTGGAATTGTGCTTCCGGGGCACCATATTTTTAATCAGACTATTTTCCGGCCGATGGATGCGTCGCCAGAAGATGGTCGCAAATGCATAATCGAACATATTAAGAAAATCATAAACCTTTAATATCAACCCATTATGAAGAAACTGATAAAAGATCAATCATTTGGTGGAGAAAGACCACTTTTTGAGTCACACAACGTGCGGCTTGAGAATGTGACTATCACCGAGGGTGAGTCGGGCATAAAAGAGTGCAGCGACATTGAGGCCGATCATTGCTTGTTCATAGGCAAGTATCCTTTTTGGCACGTGCATCGCTCCCTGATAACCAACTGCGTTTTTGAACCCGGGTCGCGCTCGGCCATTTGGTACTCGACCGACATGGTGATGCGCGACACAGTGATTAACGCTCCAAAGCTTTTCAGAGAGATGAAAAACCTCACGCTCGAGAACGTTATCATCAATGACGCAGATGAAACTTTTTGGAACATAGATGGACTCACGCTGCGCAATGTGGAGTTGCACGATGGCACATATCCTTTTATGGGAAGCCGCAACATTCGTATAGACGGGCTGAAGAGTGACAGCAAATATGTGTTCCAATATGTGAAAAACGTGGAGATTCATAATGCCCACATCGAAACAAAAGATGCTTTTTGGGAAGTGGAAAACGTCACTGTTTACGATTCTGAACTGCACGGTGAATTTCTAGGATGGCATTCACACAACCTGCGACTCGTGAATTGCCACATCACTGGCCAGCAACCGCTGTGTTATGCGCATAATTTAGTGCTTGAGAACTGCACCTTTGGCGACGATGCCGACTTGATGTTTGAGTATTCAACCGTTCAGGCCGATATCCGCGGGCGTGTGGTGAGCATCAAGAATCCTGCTTCGGGTCGGGTGGTGGCCGATGAAGTGGGAGAGATTATCATCGATGAAAACATCAAGGCTCCTGCCGATTGTGAAATCATTATTCGCGAACAGAAGTAATGGGAAAATACGATTTCGATGAAATAGTTTCACGCAGGGGAACTGATTGTGTGAAATGGGATCACGATAACATGCCCGAAGATGTGTTTCCCTTGTTGGTGGCCGATATGGACTTTCGCGTGGCTCCTGCCATTACCGAGGCGTTGCGCCACCGTGTGGAGCATGGTGTCTTTGGCTATGTGCAAGTGCCCGAAGAGTACTACAATTCTGTGATTGATTGGTATGGCCGTCGCCATGATTTCGCCATTCGGCGTGAATGGATTCAATACACATCGGGCGTGGTTCCTGCCGTTTCGGTGTGCGTGCAGGCTTTTACGCAGCCGGGCGACAAAGTGCTAATCATGACTCCGGTGTATAATTGTTTCTACTCTTCGATTGCCAATGCCCGGTGTGAGATGGTGGAAAGCCGGCTGCGTTATGACAACCATCGCTACACCATCGACTTCGATGACTTTGAGGCAAAGGCCGCCGACCCTGCCGTGAAGCTGTTTGTTATGTGCAATCCTCATAATCCAGCTTGCCGCGTGTGGACGCGCAAGGAACTCATGAGAGTGGGGGAGATTTGCCTGCGTCACAATGTGCTCGTGGTGAGCGATGAAATTCATTGCGAGTTTGTTTATGGCCACAATCGCTACACGCCTTTTGGCAGCCTTTCGCCTGAAATGCTGGCCAATAGCGTAACGTGCTGCTCGCCCAGCAAGACATTTAACACAGCGGGGCTGCAAATGGCCAATATCATTTGTGCCGATGCTGCAAGGCGAGAGAAGATTGACCGCGTGATTAACGTGAATGAGGTGTGCGACGTGAATCCCTTTGGTTATCTGGCGGTGATGGCGGCATATGATGAAAGTGAACCGTGGCTGCTTGAGTTGCTCGATTATATTGAGGGGAACTACAAGGCTCTGAAGTCGTTTTTTGCCGAGCGGTTGCCACACTTGGGCGTGACTGAGCTTGAAGGGACTTACTTGGCGTGGATCGACGTGCGTTCATTGGGCAAAAACTCTGAAACGCTTTGTGAAGAACTGATGCAGAAGGCCCGAGTGATGCTCAACGCTGGCACCCTCTATGGCGCGGCGGGCGAGGGCTTCCTTCGAATCAATATGGCATGCCCACGCTCCATCTTGATGGAAGCTTTGCGCAGAATAACTCCTTATTTGGGTGTCAAATAGTTCTTCTCGCTTAGGAGGGCTTTGGGTGTTCATATGCTGTGGATGAACTGACAGGTGCCCACCCTTTGCGGCAATGAGTAGTAAACGTTATAATATCATAAAAATAACAGAGGGCCACATAAAGTGTGGCCCTCTGTTTTAGCATGAGAACCTCTTTCAAAAGAGGTGAGTGAAGATTAGTTGGTGCCTTGCAGTTTGAACCTCACGGGCAGTGTGTACCACACAGCCACAGGCTGACCATTCTGGCGCCCGGGAGTGAACTTAGGCAGCGATTTCACCACACGCACAGCTTCGCGGTCAAGGTCTTTGTTGACCGAGCGAGCAACTTTCACCTCGCCCACAGCGCCGTCTTTCTTGACGACGAACTGAATCACGACGTTACCTTGAATGTTGTTCTCAGCTGCCATTTGCGGATATTGCATGTGGCTTTGCAGATACTTCATCAGCGCAGTTTCGCCACCGGGGAATTGAGGCATCTGTTCCACAGAGGTAAACACCACCTCTTTCTCCTCTTTGACGGGCTCCTTCTTCTCAACGACGACTTCATCACGAAGGGTGCGAGTCACGTTACGGTCTTCAGTACCCTTGTCGTTGTCTTTCTGACCGAAAGCGGTTTCAGTTTCCTTCAACTCGTCTTGGGTCTTGATTTCGTCGTCTTTGCTCACTTTCTCGTCATCGACGATGCGCAGCTCCGTCACCTTCACGGTGTTGAGCACCTCTTCGGGCAGCACTTCCTCTTTGGGTTGCTCGATGCGTTCTTGCTGTTCCTCTTCGGGCTCTTCGGTTTCGTCCACGCCAAAGATGACCTCTTCTTGGTCGTTTTGCTGGGCGAGTGCGCGCTCTGTCAAGTATTCATTCAGCTTAGCTATCGACATGGCTGCAATCACAGCGATGATAGCTCCAATAATCGTATAGAGAACGGCTTTGTTGTGACGTTTGGTTGAGTTCATTCGCAAGTCATAAGCACCGAAGTCCTTATTTTTGCCCTCAAACACAAGGTCACACCATTCGCGCGATGAAAGATTTACATCTTTACCCATAATTTTTCGAATTTAGTAGTTTAACATAAACAATCATCACACGCTTACTTCGTCTGTTGACCCTGAAGCAGAATCATCATTGCCGAGTCGACTGCACCGATGCGGTCAATCTGATAGCGGCTGATGCTGTTGATGGCCATCTCGTCGAGCACGCTCACCACATGCGCATAGCTGGCATTGGGAGTGGCCTTGATGATCACCACAGGACGCTTCAATGTGGAGTCGTTACGAATCTCTCTTGCTTTGACTTGGTAAATCGAATCGTTCTTTTCTTCGTTATTGCTGAACTTCATCTCTTTCCAGTCTTTCTTCAATTCAGTGATTTTCTTCACCACGTCTTTATTACGTTCTTGAAGAATCTCGCGAATTGCAGGCAGAGCACCGCCCGTCTTGTTGCCAAACTCCACTTGCTTCATGGGGTTGCTGTTGACGAGGTTTTTGAGTTCCTCGCCCGTAGGAGGCATGCCATCGAAGTAGTAGAGCATGCCCTCGTCGGGTTTCGACAGGCCATTGTCATCGAGTTTTCCATCGATGATAATGGTGACTGCCTCGCTCTGTTTCACCTTATTCTGCTGTTCGATGTCCACTTTCTCGTTGGTGGGGAGCGCGATTTGGAGCGTTTGGCTCTTGATCATCGTCGTACACAACATAAAGAAAGTGATGAGCAGCATGTTCATGTCAACCATAGGAGTGAAGTCGATACGGGTATCGAACTTTTTCTGACGACTTTTGTTTTTTGCCATAGCTTATTCCTCCTCTGATTTTAGAGCCGTCATGAGGGTGAACTTGTTCATCTTCATGGTCTGCAGATTGTCCATCACAACGTTCACCACGCTGTAAGGGGTCGTCTGGTCGGCTTTGATTGCAATACCACGTCCTTTCACCATCGATTCCTTCAGCTCGGCGTTCACGCTGTTATAAGCGGCGCGAATCCACATCTGGAACTCGTTGGGCGTATCAGGATTTTCATTCATGTTGATAGGAATACCGGGTCCTTCCTCCAGAGCTTTATCGCGCTCATCGGTGGGGAGGTCAAGCCACTGCGCCATTTTGCTCATGGGCACTCCAAAAGCATTTTGCTTTGAGAATGCGTCCACTTGCTTTGCATTGAAGCTCACTTTGTTGGCGTGTGTCTTGTTGTATTCGGCTGCCATATTCTTCAGCAGGTCGGCACGCACAGTCTCGCTCTTGTAAGTCGAGTCCTTGCTACCGAGTACCTCAAGGAAGATCTTGCCTTCCGGGCTCACGAGCACCGACAGCAAGTTGGCGTCGGGCACTTTCTCCTCGCTCACCGAGGGAGGCGTGATGACCGTGACAGGCTCTTTCTGAAGGAAAGTAGAAGTCAACATGAAGAAAGTCAACAAAAGCACAGTCACATCCGACATGGCGGTCATGTCGATGCGCGTTTCTTTTTTCTTAATTTTGACTTTTCCCATATTTCTTTACAACTTTTTTAGAATTGTTTCTTGAAATTGAATTTTGAAATGTTGCTTGGCTCAGCAATTAGTGAGTAGCAGCAAAAGTAGAAACGATCGAGAAACCAAGCTCGTCGATAGCATAGGTCATGTTATCGATCTTGTTGGTGTAGAAGTTGTAAGCAATAAGGGCGAGAGCGGCGGTTGCGATACCGAATGCGGTGTTCACAAGTGCCTCAGAAATACCAGTTGAAAGTTCAGTAGAGTCGGGAGCACCCGAAGCGGCCAGAGCTTGGAACGACTTGATCATACCGAGCACAGTACCGAGAAGACCAATCAGTGTACCCAGAGTAGTGAGGGTTGCCACGATGGGGAGGTTCTGCTGAAGCATGGGCATCTCAAGAGCGGTAGCCTCTTCGAGGGTTTGCTGGATGCTGGTGAGCTTTTGCTCTTTCTCCAGAACAGTGTCATTCTCCATTTCTTTGTACTTCTGCAGGGTTGCATAGACCACAGCGCCCACAGTACCTTTCTGCTTCTTGCAAAGTTCCTCAGCTTTGTTGATGTCTTTAGCGCGGAGAGCTTCTTTCACGTTCTCAACAAACTTGGTGATGTTGCCGCTACCTTTAGCGCGAGCGAGGGCAATCCAACGCTCAACGGTGAGCACGATCACAGTGAGAAGGCAGGTAAGCAGCACAGGCACGATGATACCGCCCTTGTACACAGTACCGAGCAGGTTGAGGGGTGCGTTGGCGTTATTGCCATCTTTGAAGTTAGAACCTGCACCGAAAACGAACATGTAGATGCACACGGCGAGGATGAAGCACACAAGAATCACAATAGATGCACTCTTGATACCACCAACGTTGCTGCTGACAGCCTTGTCAGCCTTTTTGGGTTGGGGCTTCTGGATGTTGGTTTGTTCAGCCATAATTTTAATGAAAAATTAAGTTGTTAAAAAAATGATTAATTAATAATGTTATTAGTTTTTCGTTTATGTCAAGTTTCTACAGACCGCATCGCGGTTTTATTGCGCCGATGCGTTATTATAGTGTTGTTACA
>JAFVCX010000068.1 GCA_017478855.1 Muribaculaceae bacterium
CGGCAATAACTCTACCAGCGCACTTCTCACTCGTGCCGCCATGGTGTCGTCGAAATCCATGTCCGAAAGGCGTCGGCGCAACTCAGGCTCGATATATTGCCACATTTCATCGTTGCGGCTAATGAAAGGCTTGCGCGCGTCGGCGGCGGTGATGACGAGCGCGATTTCTTGAGTTTGCACCACAGGACACCCAAAGTAATCGAGCACCTGCTCATGAACGGGCGGCACTCGCATCTCTATTCTGACGGGTGAAATGTGTGATTGGGTTGCCTTGCGCAAAATGCCCAAGAGGAATAGCAGTTCCAACTCGGCAAAAAACGGAGGAAGCGGTTCGCTGTCATCATCGGAATTCACAGCAATTCGCAAGGTGTCGCCAGCATTGCCCACGTCAATTTTGATAGGGCCCACCAGTCGCTTGTAGTGAGCGAGGCGCTCAAAGAACATTTCGCCATGACTGCTGCAATAGGCGGCAAAAATGGGCGGAGAGAAGGTTTCAATCTGCCCTTCGATGGCTATGCGCAGGGCAAGGTCGGGGGCATGAAGCGTGAGCGTGCCCAGTGTTTCCACAAGGTGGAAGTATTCTGCGCGTGTGAGCAAGATGTCTCGTCTGGAGAAAAAATCTTCAGGCAACCGGCTGCGGCGCAAAAGTTCTGCGACCTGAATGCCGGCTTTGCGAAAAATGTCGCCAAAACGGCGGTCAAACATGTATCTATTCACGCGCCTCAATCAGTTTGGTTCGATAATCACTATTGCGTGCTTTGGTGTTGCTGTCGACGACCATCAGGAACGACCCAAGCAACATGAGGGTGATGAGCCACGCGCGAGTGTGGGTGCTGTCTTTGAAGCCCACAACCAACACGCCGCAAACAATCACAAAAATTGGAAGGACGGTGTATACGATAAGGTTTAAGTCGTGGTCGCTCTTGGCCGTGCGGTCAAGTTCGGCCTGCACGAAAGTTTCGGGACTTTCCTGATAGTGTTCTTGAAATTTCTCAATGCGAGGATTGTTGGCAAAGAACAATCCACCGGCGACGGCAACAAGAAACACTCCGCTCACGGCCAGCGGCATCCAGTAGGCTCGTGCCATGGCGGTCTTGCCCCACACATAGAACCCTGCCGCACAAAGCAGCACCAGCACACTGATGAGAGCAATGTTCTTGCACGGACACACGTTTGCGCAAATGCCGCATCCGATGCACTTGTCGTTATTCACATGCTGGCGCACAAGCCATGTGGCTATGGGGAAAAACGCCCTGCTATTGATGAAGTTGGCTTGTAGGCCTCGCTTGTGGTGTGTGAGCGATTGCCTCCGCTCCGTGACATCGCGCACAATCTCATCGACTGCTGCCGGCACACGTCCGAATTTGTCGAATTGCTCGTTGGCGTTGTTGCCAAAACAAATGGCACTGCTGTCGGGCACAGAAATGATGCGACTATATTGCACATTGATGCCTTTTTTTGACAGAATTTCTATAACTGTGGGAATGGCGTTGCCGGGCGTGCTGCCACAGGTGACGACGATATAGACGTAGGCCGCCGGGCTGATGGAAAGCCGGGGCACGAGTGACTTGACGATGAGTGGCGCATCCCACGAATAAGCGGGATAAATCAAACCGATGACCGACTCACCGGCGAGGTCAGTTTCTGCCGCGTCGTTCAAGTGAATCAGTCGGTCATCGGTTTTCTCGGCGATTTTCCTTGCTACGGCAAGACTGTTGCCTGAGCCGGAGAAATAGATGATCATGCCGTCAGAGCGTGCGTTTGAAGAACGGTGCGAGTGCTTCTATCGCTTGCGGCACATAGATGTCATACATGGCGATGTGAGTGGCTCCTTCCACGAGGTGCAGTGTCTTATCTTTGGCTGTTGCACGGCGATAGAGTTCCTCGCTGA
>JAFVCX010000069.1 GCA_017478855.1 Muribaculaceae bacterium
CACATTTTTTATTGAGAAGAAGGCATAGAATCATTGTTTCGCGCGTAATTTAAGCAAATTTTATCTAAATTCATACTTATGTGGCACCAAAAGTTTCGGTAATTGAAGTTTTTTGAGTACCTTTGCAATGCATAGTGGGCAAAGCCTGCCTTGCATAGACATTTTGCTCACATCCTGCCAAATTACCACACCGAAAGGATAAAAAGAGCAAACACCAATCATCGTGAAGTCGCGCCATTGGCGCAGACTTCCCCGGAGATGATTGGAGGCTGTGGTAAGCCTGGCAGGCTTATGGTGGTGGTCTGCGCTATTTTTTCATGCAGAAAAGACTGGCCACATTTAAGAAAGTAAAAAACATCAAAACATATACGTATGAAAACAAAGTTCATTTTTCTTCTTTTGTTATTTTCTACATTGAGAATGTGGGCACAATCTTTTCAAAGTGTAGATGAAGCTAAAAGCTATTATATAAAAACATTCAGAAGCTAGATCCAATAGAAGGACTCTATGATGTGGAAAATATTGTTGAGATTTATTCTGTTCATGCGGGACGAGAAATAATTAAACAACATTTTGTATGTGCAATATTTAAATTGTCAGAAGAAAATTTCTTTTATATTCAAAACTAGAAGGTGGCTGTGCTACGCCCTTGTGCAGAGCGATGGAGCAGAGCAATAAAAACAGCAATTCCCCGGATTGCTCCGAGGAATTGAGGCGGTGCGTACAGGACTCGAACCAGCGACCTCCTGCGTGACAGGCAGGCATTCTAACCAACTGAACTAACGCACCAGTTTTGAATTGCGGTGCAAAGGTAGTGCTTTTAGATGATATCCACCAAATATTTTGAGCGTTTTTTTCGCAAAAACTCATTTTTTTGTCTTTTTTGCGACGCAAAACACATAAAAATAGCCGTTAATTTTTGGCTTCCACAAAAAATATCTATCTTTGCATGTTTATTTTGCGATAAACGCCAAGACTGACAAAAAATAATAAAATTATAACTATAAAATGGCAGTATTAGAAAAGATCCGGCAAAGAAAAAAAATCCTTGCCATCGTGATTGGCGCCGCGTTGCTCGCCTTCATCATTGAGGTGGCTATCGAGGCACTGGGCCGTCAGGCCACCAACAGCACCGCCGCAAAGGTGGGTAGTGAGAAAATCGACATTATGGCATTCCAGCGCCGCGTGGAGCAGGAAGCCGCAGCCGACCAAAACAATCCCAACAGCTCACAAATAGATCAGGCAGTGCGTCAGCAGCAGGTGCTGAACACCATGATTAATGAAAAACTCTTTGAACAAGAGTACGAAAAAGTGGGCATTGATGTGACCGACACCGAAATCAGCGAGCTGATGATTGGCAAGAACGCGGCCCCGGCAGTGCAGCAGTTTGCGCAGCAAGTAGGTGCTGAAACGCCCGAACAGGTGTTCGACTTCATCACCAACCCCACGAAATATGGTGCGCAAGAAGCACAAGTTGCTGAGATGCGCAACGATTGGAACAAACTGAAAGACAACATCGTGGAGCAATACAAGCTGGCAAAACTGCAAATGCTTGTCACGGGTGCTATTCAGGCCAATGACCTTGACCGTGCCCAAATGATCGAAGACGATGCCACTACCGACTATATCACTTTTGTGAAGAAAGATTTCGCAAGCCTCGCCGATGACAAGTACACGGTGTCGGACGATGAAATCAAGGCCGAGTGGGAAAAGACAAAGGCCCAATATCGTCTTGAGGAAGAAACTCGCAACATCCACTACATCGCCGTGAGTGTGAATCCCTCGCAAGCCGATGTGGAAGCTGCCAACCGCGTTGCTGACCAAGCATGGACAGCTCTGCAAAAAGGCACGGGCATTGATTCGGTGCGCATCCTCGGCTCGGTGAAAATTGATACCGTTCTCACCACGCTCGATAAAATCAATAACAAGTCAGTGAAAGACTTTGTGGCATCATCGGCCATCGGTTCTACCAAGCGCGACTCGGTGATGAACAACCACTACACCATGTATAAGGTCATCAACAAGATGGTTTCGATCGACTCAGTAAAATACTCTATGGTGGGTGTCCCCGGCGACAAGAATGTGCAAGACTCTGCGCTGGCCATGCTGAATGGCGGCAAGAGCATCGAAGACGTGGCCAAGGCTATCAAGGGCGCGCAAGGACAAGAAGACATCTGGTCGCCGATTGCCACCGCGGCCGATTCGATCAAGGCTAAGTTTGCCAACGCCGGTGCAGGCTACTTTGTTTTGCTGAGCTCTGAGCAGGGTGCGCAACTGGTGAAGGTGATTGAAAAGAAAGCTCCCAAAACGTTCTACACACTTGCCACAATCACCTATGACGCTTATGCAAGCCAAAAGACCAGCGATGACCTGCGCAACAAGTTGCAAGACTTCTTGAGCAAGAATAAAACCGCAGCCGACTTTGCAAAGAATGCGGCTGCCGCCGGCTATCAGGCTATCGCCACGATGGTGACCCCGAGCACTCCGCAACTGGGCATGAACCCCTACACGGGCATGGGAATCAAGGATTCGCGCAAGGCCATAAAGTGGGCTTTCGACAGCAAGAAGGACGAAGTGTCGCCCATCTTCAGCGACAACAACGACGTGTTGCTGGCTGTGGCTCTCGACAATGTGTATGACGGCGCTTACATTCCCTACAACGCACCCGAAGTGAAAGAAGCCCTCGCCGCAAAAGTGCGCAACGACAAGAAGGGTGATGACTTGATGAAGCAATATGAAGGCAAAGCTAGAGACCTCGCAGGTTATGCGGCACTCATGGGCACGCAAATCGATTCTACCCAAGTGACCTTTGGTGGAAACTTCGTGGCCAAACTCGAAAATGAGCGTGGCATCGCAGGTAAAATCGCCGGTTCGAAGGAGAATGCATTGGTAGGCCCGTGGAAAGGTGAGAATGGCGTGTATGTCTTCACTGTATATAAGAAAGAAACCGACAAACGTCAGCCTTCGAAGGAAGAACTTGATCAGCGCTTCTCGCAAACGCGCGGCAATGCCATCCTGAGCAATCCCAATGCGCTGGCTGCCATCTTAGGCAAGTCCACCAAGGTGAAACGCTCGCTCATCAAGTTCTATTGATGGCACACGAATAAAGCAAGGGAACATTTCCCCCGTCAATGATAGTGGCCACCTTCCATGCAAGGAAGGTGGCCACTTGTTTTGTTGATGCTGAGAAATCGCAACGCAGTCCGGACGGGCGTTGCCGCGCGCCATGCGTGAGGACGATTAAAATTGACTCCTGCTATCCTTGCCCTTGCGACTGGGGACGCATGCCGGGAATGGGTGCCTTGATGCGCAACTGCCGGCTGAAGGTGCGCAAGCCTCGCAGCACGATAGCTCCGTCTTCGATGTCGATGACCCAATGATTGTGAGGTGCGACACCTTGCGGCAATTCAAGAATGCCACGCACGCGGCCATTCTGGTCGCATATTTGAATGCCCCATTCGGTGACCACATATAGGTTGCCGGCAGCGTCAAAAGCCATAGGACCCACATATAAGAGAGCGTTGTTTAAGCTATGTAGCCAATAGAAAGGTTGCCCCCAATCGAGGCTGTCGCCACGCACGATGTATTGCCAAAGCCGGTTGTCGCGAGGCGAATGGGTCACCAGCAGCGATCCGTCGGGGTATTGGGCCATGCGCGGTGCGGCCTCATGAGGAGGTGTGGCGTCATACATTTCTTGCCAGTCCTCATCCTTGATGAGGAGCTGTGATAAAAGGTCGTTTTGTGTGGTGCCTGTAGTGGGCGGTTCGGGCCAGCCCTGCCACATCCATTGCATCACTTGGGCAAAGATTTCGGTAGAGCGCTTCACGTTGTGCGCGCCATCGCTCCAATCAAATCGCGCGTCATAACCGGCAAACTCCAATGCGGTTGCCAGCATGCGATTGCCCTCATACCAGTGGCCAAACAGCGGATTCCATGCGTCGTTGCTGCCGTCTTGCAAGAAGATTCGCAATGGCTTAGGTTCGCTCTTGCGCACGAGAGCCTGCAAATCGTTGCCACCTCGCATGGCCACAAAAGTGCCCACGCCGCTAAATACGCGCCCAAACAGTTCGGGCCTATGCCATGCTGCTGTGAATGCGGCTATGCCGCCACTGCTCAAACCAAAAATCATTTGGTCGCTCCCTTTGGATGACAGAAAAATTTGGCGGTCGTCGGGAGTGCTTATCCGGCTAATGACAGGCAGCAATTCTGCCTCGATAAATTCAGCAAAACGGCCATCGGTCGCGTCAAACTCATTGCTGCGGTTATAGCGCAGCACCTCGCCGCCGTTGCCGCGCACCACACCCGGTTGCAAAAACACGCCTATGGTGACCGGCATCGACCCGGCAGAAATGAGGCTGTCCATCACCTGTGGTGCCCCACACAGCACGCCATCAAGCCCCACATAGAGGCACGCCGGCGTGTGACCGTCGTATTGGTCGGGGACATATATTTGAAATTCGTGTGTAGTGCCCGGGTAAATGCGTGATGAGTCCAACTGGCCATTGAGCATCACATGGCCGGCCCACGAGGGCATGGTGGCGAGTAGCAACAAAGCGGCCAACCCTTTTTTTAGTTGATTTGCCTTCATGAAAAACGTATGTCGGTTATATGACGCTAATCTTCGCCCTCGCAGAATGCGGCACTTGCACGCCTCTTGCGCCGAGCAGATTAAGGCGTGACGAGAATGAATGTGCGCAGCAGCCAGTAGCAGCCCATGCCGGCCAGATAGCCCACAAAGGCAATCCAAGTGATGCGTTTGAGGTACCATCCGAAGGTGATTTTCTCCAAGCCCATCACTACCACGCCGGCCGCGCTGCCTATGATGAGCATCGAGCCGCCCACGCCGGCACAGTAGGCCAGCAGTTGCCAGAAGATGCCATCCACGGCCATGTCGCCTGCCGCGGTAATGGGATACATACCCATGCAACCTGCCACCAACGGCACGTTGTCAACGATGCTTGAAATAACGCCAATCACACCTGTCACCAGATAGTGGTTGCCGCAGCTGACTCCATCAAGCCATTGGCCCATAGCCGAGAGTACACCTATTTCTTGCAGACAGCTCACTGCCATGAGGATGCCGAGGAAGAAGAGGATGGTGGCCATGTCGATGCGCGAAAGCAATTTGCTCACACGCTTTTTCATGCCGTCGGCCTGTTTCACTTTCTTGTGGCCATAGAACAGCTCGGTGGTGAGCCACAGGAGTCCCAGCACCAGCAAAATACCCAAGAATGGAGGCAGCTCGGTGAGGCTGTGGAACACGGGCACGAACATCAGTCCGCCCACACCCAGATAAAAAATGATGCGGCGTTCGCGACGGTTCAGTTCTTCGGCGGCCGATTCCATTTTTCGTTCAGGCTGGTCGAGGTCACCCTTCAGGTATCGTTGCAAAATAAGCGCGGGAATAACCATGCTCACCAGCGAAGGCAAGAATACCTCTTTTATCACGCCACCGGCAGTGAGCATGCCACCATTCCATAGCATAATGGTGGTCACGTCGCCAATGGGCGAGAAGGCACCGCCCGAATTGGCGGCAATCACAATGAGTGCCGCATAAATGAGGCGGTCTTGCTGGCTCTTGACCAGCTTGCGCAGCAGCATCACCATCACGATGCTGGTGGTGAGGTTGTCGAGGATGGCACTCATGATAAAGGTGAGCAGGGCAATGCGCCACAGCAGCGTGCGTTTGCTGGTGGTGCACAGGGCGTCGCGCACGAAATTAAAACCGCCGTTTTGATCCACAATCTCCACGATGGTCATGGCACCCATCAGAAAGAAAAGTGTGGTGGCCGTTTCGCCCAAGTGCCGCTCGATGGCCTCGTTCACAGTTGCTATCAGATTCTCCGCTCCGGGATAAAACTCGGCGGGGTTAATCATGAATATCGTCCAGCAAGCCACAAACATAAGCAATGCGATGGCCGCTTTGTTTACCTTGGTAAAAGACTCCAGTGCAATGCATGCATAGCCGGTGATAAAGGCAATGATGATGGCAATAGTGAGTGTAGACATGATAGTTTTACTTGGTTTCTTGTGGTGTTAATGATTCTAAACAGGGCACAAAGTTACGAATAAGCGAGCGAAGAGGCAAATTTATTTGCTCTTTTCCGAGCGCGAGTAACTTAGGCGCAGCCAACGTTACGTGACCAAGCGAGCGAAGAGGCAAATTTATTCGCGAGTTACTTCGTGAAAAATATTGTAAAGTGTAATGGCCACTACCGAAATTGTTAGTATCTTTGTCGGGCATTCTAACGAATATTAACCATAAAAGAGAATACAATATGAGAAATGAACTGAAAATGATGGTTTTATTGCTGCTCTTTCTTGCTGCATGGGGGCTAACTGCTTGTGATAGCGACGAACCGAGTGTTGAAAACCAAGATGTGTATTATGTGACCAACTATGAGGTGAAATTTTCTCCGAACACCTTGATGGGTTTCATTGCAAAGGCCTACTACGTCAATGAAGCGGGCGAAAGAGTTATGGTGGGCCTCTCTAATTCCATCGACCACATCATTCCTCTAACTACCGCAAAAATTCCCGATTATCTGCAAATTCATACCGAACTGACACGACGCGCCGGGCTGGACAAATATGATTGTGTGGTGGATTTAGGTATTGAGATTAAGAAGTATAGAAAGACCGGTGAATACCTCGAAACCTTCTATTCCAAGCAAAAAACGGCTTGCAGTGTGGAGTCATACCCAGTAAAGCAGATGGATAACGACCATTTCGAGGCCAGTTTTACTTTAGAGGCAAAAAAAGATAAGCACGGAAAATGGAACTGAGCTTAACGAAAACAATGACATTGAGCGGCATTCTCAATTTGAGAATGCCGCTCAGTATTTGTAGAAATAACAACAAAAAATAAATAATTCTTAAATAATGGAAATTATTTATTGAATTTCGATAAATTTATCTATCTTTGCGGCGGAAATAGTTCCAAAACGATTTAACAACAGTCTTAGAAATGGAAAAGAAATCTATTATGTGGCTTAAGATTGCGTGCTATAGTGCACTGGTCTGCCTTATCCTTTGGGCTGCATTCTACTGCATTCAGGGTTATTTCATATTAACAACCGGCAGCGGTGAGGGTGTTATAGATTGGAGCGACGCACATGTAGGCATAAAAGTGAGCTACTTTTTGTTGAGCCGCGCCATTGTTCTTGCTATTGCTGGAATCGCCGTGGCATTTGTGGTCAATATACTCAAGTATATTCGCGGCGGTCAAATCTTCAATCGAAAAAATGTGGCCTTGTTGTGGGCGCTCGTTGTCTTAGTGCCTATTCACACATTCTTCAATGACAATCTTGGCTATGTGGTAACACCTGACATATATTGGCATTTCATCTTAACAAGTAATACGCTGATGTACACCATAGTAGTGCTTCTTGTCGCATTGCTTTACAAGTTGGCTTATGACGCAGCCCGGGAACAAGAACTAACCATCTAACACGAGGCGACCATGATAGTAATCAATTTAGACGTGATGATGGCAAAGCGCAAGATGTCGCTCAACGAGTTGAGCGAGCGCGTAGGTATCACTGTTGCCAATCTTTCAATCTTGAAGACCGGCAAGGCACGGGCGGTGCGGCTCACCACCCTCGATGCCATTTGCCGCGCTCTTGACTGCCAGCCCGGCGATATTCTTGAATATCGCAACGAGGACTGACTAAACCGAAAAAGTTTCGATTGATGATATAAACAGGCTGGCGTTGGTCAGCCTGTGTTATTTGTCGTGGTTGTGTTCCGCATGAAGGTGTCTTCTCGATGAAGGCAATCGTCACATAATGTTTTAATGATAGGAAATGCGATTCGTTGAAAGATTGATTTTTGCGTGCGCAAAATCAGAACATCCGCCGTTATATGGACCGCATCTGATTGCAGTTGCTCTTGAATTAACCCAAGATAAGGGACAAACGGCATTTTGCTCAAAGTGAGGAGTTGTTATGTTAATTAATATTAAAATTAGAGAGAGTGATAAAAACTTGATTTAAAAAATATAACTTTGCAAACAAATGAGCGAATTCTATTGAAAATGAATAAAATGCTACTCAACCGATGCAGCTCAAAAAAACAATCAGCAATGCTCCTTTGAACAATAAAAATTAGTAACAATGATAAAAAAAGCAATCATTACAGTCATAATCTTTGTAAATAGCTTTGTCGCTCTTTCTCAGAGCTGCTATGAATTTTATAACAGTAAAGGAGAAAGTATGCAAATTATGAATGGTCCTGACGGGAAAGCCGGCATATACAACTTTAGGACAAATAGATATGTGCAACCATGCAAATATTTTTTCTCAGCTGGATTCACAGCTATACGAAATGGATTTGCTGTTGCAAGAAATGAAAACGACCAATATGGCATCTTCAACACTGATGGAGAGATAGCTGTGCCGTTCAGATACAAACATATTGGTTGGATTCCACTTTCGGATGAATTATTTATAGCGCAAATCGCCAATGGAAATTATGGTGTAATAAACACCAAGGGGCAGACTGTCGCACCTTTTGTTTTTGAGCATATTTCGTCACAAACAAGAAATGGACTGATAGTGGCTAAAGCTAACGGCAAATATGGTCTGATTGATTTTTATGGCAATACGGCTCACCCATTTATTTACGATGCGCTGTATTTGGAAGAAGAATATCGCTATCCACTCGCGCAGATTGGTAATTACACAAAAGAAAAGAATCAATGCTTCGCACGCGTCAAATATAATGGATATGACTACAGGGTTGATGAGAACTGGAATGTAATAGGAGAACGGAAAAGGATAGTATCGGCTAATTCCTACACAAAAAAGAGTTCTATGGGAGCATTATTTGTGGCAGGTGCAATCATTGCAGGAGCAGCGGCTCTTATTAGTAGTAGTTCTTCAAAATCTTCCTCGTCATCCTCCTATTCGTCATCCTCATCCTCGTCACCATCGAGCACATCCCGCACTCTTTATGAGGGATGTAGTGTGAGATGTTTTAAGTGGTCAAAAGGTTCTGGCTATTACGGGAGAGTAACTGCCATTAATGGTAATAAGTGCAAAGTCTATATAGACAAGGTTGTGCTAAAAGGGTTGCTTACCTTATATATTTCTGCTTGTGAATATACAGGCTGGAAAGACCTTTCATATACAACTCACTATGATTATAATATGAGAAAACAGTTCTATGGATGTGGAGAGATTATTGAGGTTCCCATTTCATGCTTGGAATAGACTAATGTGACGAAAAATGGGTTGCCGTAGCATCCTAAATCAATTGAGCTGCACGAAATAGACATTAAAAGGAACCATGAAGGTAAGATTAATGGCGACTCAACATAAGAAAATGTCGCCGAAGTTGCCCGAAACTTCCCGTGCAGAAATGCCTGATTTTTTCGCAGAACAACAAGGCCGGGACACAATGCTTGTGGCTGGCTGAACCCGCTTTCGGCGCAGCGTGCCATCCGCTCCCCGTTGCACTTGAGCGCCAAGCCTGTGTCATGAGATGATTTTCAGGCCTATAATCGAGATGATGAGTGTTGTGATGAAAAAAAGCTTCCAAAACGTTGCGGGCTCATGAAAGAATATAATCCCAACGACTACTGTTCCAATGGCTCCGATTCCTGTCCATACAGGATAGGCGGTTCCGATGGGCAGGGTCTGAATGGCCTTGCCAAGCAGCACCATGCTTGCCACAGAGAACAGCAAAAAGCCACCTATCCACGACCACCATTCAAGCCCGATGGATGATTTGGCTCGCCCAAGGCAGTAGGTGAAGCTCATTTCACACAGGCCTGCGACCACAAGAATAATCCAATTCATAACTGACGAATTGCCTATTGAGGGCTGCAGCAAAACCCGGCGTCTCCTTCTAAGGCGTTGCAAAGATACAAACTTTTTGTCATTTTGAACGCTGATGACCTTGCCGCTCCTCGGTGCGATGGCCTGATCAGACCAACCGTCGGTGTGCTTGCTCTGTGTGGTGCGCAATGTGGCCGAAACATAATTTTTATGCGGGTGTGCGAAAAAAACACTACTTTTGCAAACCGATTTGCCAAAAACGAATAAGATGAACACGAAAAAAAATCAACTCACGCCGCTGGCCGGCATGACGCTCGAAGATTTATATGAAGTGGTGAAAGAACTGGAGATGCCTCGCTTCACCGCCAAGCAACTTGCCGAGTGGATTTACCAAAAAAAGGTGAAAACATTCGATGAAATGCTCAATATATCCAAGGCTAACCGTCAGCGGCTTGCGCAAGAATATTGCGTGGGGCTGAATTACCCGGCCGAGAGCCTGCGCAGTGCCGACGGCACGGTGAAGTATCTCTTTGACGTGGGCGACGGAAAGGCCATTGAAACGGTCTACATTCCCGATGAAGATCGCTCTACGCTATGCATCTCATCGCAAAAAGGATGCCGCATGAACTGCTACTTCTGCATGACCGGCCGGCAGGGATACCATGGCAACCTCACAGCCAACCAAATTATCAACCAAGTGCTGAGCGTGCCTCAGAGCGACCAGCTCACCAACGTCGTGTTTATGGGAATGGGTGAGCCTCTCGACAACCTTGAGGAGGTGATGCGTGTGATTGCCATCCTCACTGAGCCGTGGGGATTGGGATGGAGCCCCAAGCGCGTCACGGTGAGCACCGTGGGCAAGAAGCCAGAATTGAAAACACTGGTTGAGAAAACCAATGTTCACATTGCCGTGAGCGTGCACAATGCCGTGCGCGAAGAGCGGCAGTCGCTCATGCCGCTTGAGAAAATCTATCAGATTAAAGATGTGCTTGAAATGCTGGGGCACTACGATTTCGCCCACCAGCGCAGACTCTCGGTGGAATATATCATGTGGCAGTGGTTTAACGACGATATCGCTCATGCCGACGCTCTGCGGGAAATATTGCCCAATGAGCATGTGCGGGTGAACCTCATCAGATACCACAAAATTCCCGAAATACCCAAGTTGCGCACCAGCAGCGATGAGCGAATGACGCAATTCCGGGATTACCTGAATGCGCACGGTGTGATATGCACCATCAGGCGCAGCCGTGGCGAGGACATCGGTGCCGCATGTGGCATGCTTGCCGGCAGAGTGAATCCGGAAAAGGAAAAATAAATACCGTCGGAATTTTACGAGTTGCCCTCCAAAAGTTGAATGAAAAACTTTTGGAGGGCAGTTTGTTTTGGGGTAGAAGTCATTCCTTGCGCTTGGGACGTGGGGCCGGCAGTTCACTGCAAGTGGCTCGCACAAGCTGAGCCATGAGCGCATGGTCATCCAAGTTGCTGATGAAGAAATAGTCTTTTGCACCCTCATAGGGCGCACGCAGCACCACCTCCTTCAGCAATTTGCTACCGGCTTGTGTGGGCTTCACAAAAAAACGGTCATCGCAGATGAGGCCAAAAATTTTCCCATCGCAATAAATGCCATACTCGCCAAACATCTTTTTAACAACAATTTGGCCGGCTGCGGCACACTGGTCGGCCACATATTGCACAAAATCATGATTGCTTGCCATCAGAAAAATTCATTTCGAAATGTGAGTAAAGATTTGCACACAGAAGGAGAGTCATCCTCGCCATTTGTGTGCAAAAATAGTTTGATAACATTGATGGAGGCGAAACCTTTTCAGTCGCCCACGAGAGGAGAGTGCTCAATTCGCTTCAGATAGTGCGCTTTCAGGTCATCCCAGCGGCAATAAGGGCCGTTCACTGTGGCCACCGGCAGCGCGGCTTCGTGCTCGTTGTAGAGCACTTTCACCAAGATGTCGCCCTGTCCGCTCACAGGGCGGTAGAAAATCATTTGGATGTTGCAGGCTTTGGGAATGAAGTTGTAGTCCTGCCACACGTTGTGCAGATTGTCGAGATCGCTGATGCTCTCATTCACATTGTCAAGCTCCATGAGGCAGGCCAAAGGCAACACGCAAGTTTCGTGCCCGAATCGCAGGTCGGCGCCTTTGCGTCCTTCGGCAATGGCGCGGTCGGCACTCTCAATGATGTTGCGCAGCAATGGGCGTTCTATATAGGGCATGCGATGGCCGTTTTGCGGTGCGTTGGCCCAATGGGTGTACCAATACACGTTGCGAATGCGCCACAGGTCAAATATCTCATCGTTGGTGAAGAGATAGAACAAGTTCATGCCATCAAACTGGTGATGGCCTTGCAACGAACCCGCGATATTGAAAACATCGCGCATGAGGCGCAGGCCGTTGATTTCATGTGCGGCAAAAGCTGTGTCGCTCACCAGCGAGTGGATAAAACGGTGCGTGTCGATGTCGGCACGATAGAGGCTGTCGCTGATTTTCGACATTTCGTGGCGAATGGGAATGGCAATCGTGTCCTCGCCGTGTCCCCAACCCATATAGGACATGTCGTGATAGGACGCGTCGGTGGTGATGCGCATGTTGGGATAGGCGGCACGCAACGTCATGGTTTCGTTCTGCATCGAGAGGATGCATCGAAACACCACTGTGCTGCGGGCATCCACCACGGCATCATCGCCCCACACCGAAGGAAAGTTCTCCAGCATGCGCCGAGCAATGCCCTGATGCTGCTCGGCTCCCACGTCGCTCAAATCGCCTGCACGCATGCGTGCGGCCTCAGCAATGATGCGCATGTTGTGCAGCGTTTCTTCGCCAAGAGCCGTAAGGCAATGGGCGTTCTCCGCTTTTTCAAGGGTGGCCACGGTGCGGTCATAGGTGTTGTTGGTCGTGAGCCACCGGCTGCCGTGCCGGCCATAATGGTCAATGTAGAACGCTTCATAGCCTGCCGGAGCTTCGGTGAGTGCCGGAGCCGGCATGTCGCCGGGAATGGGATAGGCGTAATGGTTGCTGCCACTGCGCCGGTAATTACTCGTTACGTCGTCTTGTGTGTTGCTTGCCGCCAGCAGCGAGAGAGCGGTGCAAGTTATGGTGAGAAATGACAAAAACTTTTTCATTTGATGATGGGTTGAATGTAAGGTTGACGTGAGAGTTTGTCCATGTAGAAGTCGCGCACATCTTTCCAGCGATAGTAGGGTGCAATGTCGGTCTTGACGGGCAGCGTGGCTTCGTGCTCATTAAGTAACACTTTCACCAAGATGTCGCCTTTGCCGCCATTGGGCCTGTAGAATACCATTTGCACATTGCAGGCCATGGGGAAGATTTTGTAGCTCTGCCAGTAGCGGTCGAGTGTTTCGAGGTCGGTCGTCTGGTAATCGGCTCCGTTGATTCCCATGAGGCACACCAGAGGCAGCACCACGCTTTCGTGCCCAAAACGCAGGCTCGCGCTGTTGCCTCCACGGTCAATGGCATAATCGGCATCGGCAATGAAGCTGCGCAGCAAGTTAGCTTCCATAAAATCAACACGGCATTGAGTGAGCGGTGTCTCGCCTGAGAATACATACCACCGCAAGTTGTTGTACCTCCACAGGTTGTAGGCTTCATCAAGCGAGTAGAGGTCGTAGAGGTCAACGTTTTCCCACTGATGATGGCTTTGCATATTGCCCACCACATCAAAGAGGTCAATCATCAGGTCTTGCCCCTTGATGCTGTCGCGCGCAAATTTTTTGTCGGTGAAGAGCCGAGCCAAAAACTTGGTGGGGTTCACTAATTTCTCTTTGAAGCCATCAAATACGGGATATGCACTTTCGCGCAAGGGCTTCACAGCGGGGTCGCTGTAATTCATATACCACATCTCAGCCTTGCTGGCATCGGTGCTGATTTGCAGGTCGGGGTTGAGTGATTTGAGCACATCTACCTCGTTTTGCATCGAGAGGATGCAGCGAATCACCACCGTGCTGCGGGCACGCACGGGTGCTTTGCCGGCAAAAATTTCCGGAAAGTTTTCAAACATGCGGCGTGCGATGCCTTGATGCTGTTCGGCTCCGATGTCGCTCAGTTCGCCATCGCGTCCGGCGGCACTTTCGCGCAAATCGCGCAAAATGGCAAGCACCTCTTTTCCTCGCTTGGTGAGTTTGCCGTTTCGCTCGCCCACCTCAAGTTGCTCCACTGGGAAGTTATACAGCCGCTGCCCTATGAGCCACCGGCTGCCATGCCGGCCATAATGATTCATAAAGAAAGGCGTGTAGCCCGCCGGAGCCGGCGTGAGCTGTGGCAAGTCTTGGTCGGGATAAGCCCAATAGTTGTTGGCACTGCGGCGAATGTCGCGCTTGAACTCATCCTTGACGGAAGCCTGTGCCAGCAACGCTACACCCAGCAGCAAAAGCAAAGCAACTCGTTTCATGTGCATAAGAGGTGGGATTTTGATAAGAGTGAATAAATTCTAGTTAATTCAAGGCGGCCAACGCAGCCTTGATGCGGCGTGCTGCCTCAATGATGTTTTCGTCGCTGGTGGCATAGCTCAAGCGAATGTAGCCCGGGCTGCAAAAAGCGTCGCCGGCCACAGTGGCCACATGCGCCTCGCGCAGCAAATACATGGCGAGGTCGGCGGCATCGTTGATCACGGTGTTGCCATTGCGTTTGCCAAAGAAGCTGCTCACTTCGGGGAACAGATAGAAAGCGCCGTCGGGCACATTGATGTTCACGCCGGGAATCTCACCAAACAGTTTCACCACAAGATTGCGCCTGCGCTCAAATGCTCGACGCATTTCTTCCACGCAATCCTGCGGGCCGTTATAGGCGGCTTCGGCGGCTTTCTGAGCGATGCTCGACGCACCACTCGTTTGCTGACCTTGCAGCTTGTTGATGGCTTTGGCCAGCCACAGAGGAGCAGCCACATAACCAATGCGCCAGCCGGTCATGGCATAGGCTTTTGAAACGCCATTGATGATGGCCACGCGGTTGCGGATGGCTTCAAATTGTGCCAACGATTCATGTTGGCCCACATAGTTGATATGCTCATAAATCTCGTCCGCAATAATCATCACTTGTTCGTGGCGTGCCAGCGCTTGGGCCAATGCGGCAAGCTCGTCGCGGCTATAAATGCTGCCGGTGGGGTTTGATGGCGAGCAAAGGATGATGAGCCGTGTGCGCTCGGTGATAGCGGCTTCGAGCTGTGCCGGGGTGATTTTGAAGTTTTGCTCAATGGTGGCCGGAACCAGCACACTTTTGCCACCTGCGAGATTCACCATTTGCACATAGCTTACCCAAGCCGGAGTGGGGATGATGACCTCATCGCCGGGGTTGACCAGAGCCAATACAGCGTTGCACAGCGAGTGTTTGGCTCCATTGCCCACCACAATCTGCTCAGGAGAATAGTCGAGGTTGTTCTCACGTTTCAGCTTGTTACTCACAGCTTTGCGCAGTGAGGCATAGCCCGGCACGGGAGAATAGAAGGAAAAATTATCGTCGATGGCCTTGTGCGCCGCTTGCTTAATGTGATCGGGGGTGAGAAAATCGGGTTCGCCCACCGAGAGGTTAATCACGTCGATGCCTTGTGCCTTAAGTTCGGCACTCATTTGCGACATGGCCAGCGTTGCGCTGGGGGCCAATGCTTGGATTCGGTCGGAGATTTGATTCATAGTGATAGTTCGATTAAGATTTCAGATTTAATAGGTTACGGTATATTGTGCAAAGATACAACTTTAATTGATATTGGTTGTTGAGCGGGTTGCATTTGCACATTTTTTAACTTTCAGAGAGGTTGTTGCATCCATGAGGATGAAATCGGGATTCGGTGTTATAGGCGGGAAGTCGCCCTTTGCCTCAAGGTATGTTCAGCAATCGGTGGGTTTGCAGCGAGAGGCGCCAGCCTCGATGGTGCAGCACGGCCTGCACGCAGGCCTGCACGTTGCGCTTGCAAACTTCGGGGTCGGGAGCATAGCAAGGCTGCAAAAAGCGATGAAGGGCCTTGATGTGGTCGTAGCGAGCGAGGTCTTGCCCACAATACACCACTTTTAGCTCATCACATGTCGTGAGCACGCAGGGTTGCGCTCCACCGCCTTCGAAAGCATCTTTTGGTGAAAATGTCACCCAGTCGATACCTTCGGGGATGGGTCGTGTGCCATTAGTTTCGATGGCGATGGGCAGTGGCGCAAGCGACTTGATGGTTTGCACAAGGGCTTCGTCGGCAGTGAGCGTTGGCTCGCCACCGGTGAGTACGATGAGGGCCGCTTCGGGATATTGCAGCACGGTTTGCGCAATTTGCCGCGCGGTCATGAGTGTGCCGCTGCGATGGTCGGTGTCACAAAACCGGCAGGCAAGGTTGCATCCGCTGAAGCGGACAAACACGGCCGGCGTGCCGGTGTGATAACCCTCGCCCTGCAAAGAGTAGAATATTTCGTTGATGCGATACACCGTTGGGTACACAAAAAAGTCAGTCTTCGTCACGTTCATAAGCCGCCATGTTGTCGCGGCTTTCCCATACTTCGGCACGGTAGCAGTTGGGCACGGTGTCCACAATCCAGCGGGCGATGTTTTCGGCGGTGGGATTAAATGGCAGCACTTCATTCAGGTTTTTGTGGTCAATATGGCCGTGAATCATTTTCTTGATTTGCGTGAAGTCGGCCACCATGCCGTTGCTGTCGAGTTCGCGGGCCCTGCAAAACACGTTCACCATCCAGTTGTGACCATGCAGATTCTCGCATTTGCTCTCATAGTCAAGGTAGAGCTGGTGGCATGACGATATTTCAAGTGTTTTTTTGACGTAATACATGTGATTCTGTTGTTGAAATGATATGATGAGGGCGAATGGTGGTGGTGACGAGCCACCACAAACCGCCCGATGGTTTATTCTTGCAAATAGATGGTGGTGTCAGGAATGCCGGCATCGCGCAAGGCTTGCCTGCGCTCGGTGCAAGTGCCGCAGCGTCCGCAATGATGCTCACCGCCTTTGTAGCACGAATAGGTTTCGCTATAATCAATCCCCAAAGCCGCGCCGCGGCGAGCAATGTCGGTCTTGCTGATGTCGGTGTAAGGAGCAAACACCTCGATATGCTCGTAAGTGCCCGCCTGCATGGCGGCCGACATGGCACTGATGAATCCCGGGCGACAATCAGGGTAGATGCTGTGGTCGCCGGCGTGATTGGCTATCATCACTCGCCTCAACCCGTGACTCTCGGCAATGCCGCAGGCAATGGCCAGCATGATGCCGTTGCGAAAAGGCACCACAGTGGCCTTCATGTTCTCGTCGTCATAGTTGCCATCGGGAATGGCATCGGGGCCTTCGAGCAAAGCACTTTTGAAGTAACGGTGCATGAAGTCAAGGCCCACAATGATGTGCTTGATTCCCAACCGCTGGCAGTGAGTGATGGCCCATTGCCGCTCGCGTCCGTTTTGTGTGGAGCCGTAATCAAAAGTAATGGCAAGGGCGATCTCGTCCTTGAACTCATAGAGCATGGTGGTGGAATCCATGCCGCCCGATGTAATCAACACTGCGTCGCGTGCCATGATTTAATTCATTTTTCGGTTGACAGATTGCAACAGGCGGACTTTCACAAAATCTTGGTGCTCGGCATCGCCATAGTTGGCAAAAGGACAAATGGAGATGCCGCCACGAGGATTGAAATCCCCGATGACCTCAATATACTTGGGATTCATGAGCGCAATCAAATCTTTCATGATGATATTCACGCAATCTTCATGAAAGTCGCCGTGGTTGCGAAAACTGAAAAGATACAGCTTCAGGCTCTTGCTCTCCACCATGAGTGTGCGCGGAATGTAGCTGATGGTGATATGCCCAAAGTCGGGTTGCCCCGTTTTGGGGCACAACGAGGTGAATTCCGGGCACAACAGCGTTACCATATAGTCGTTCTCAGGATGCTTGTTCTCAAAAGTTTCAAGCACCTGTGGGGTGTAGTCATATCGGTAGTCGGTATGCTGGTTGCCGAGCAGCGTCACCCCTTGCAATTCTTGTTCGTTGCGTGGCATAATCAATCTTTGTTGTTTGTGACTGCAAAGATAGTGAAAATAATCTGATTGGCTTCCTCGCTGCGCAGATTGTTGGCAAAAATGGGGGCAAAGCACTTGCCGCTGTGCGCATGATTATTTCTTCTTGGCTTTAGCGGCGGCTTCGCGCTCTCGTTTGCGCTCTTTGGCGGCTTCTTCACGTTCTTTTTTGCGCTGTTTGGCCTCTTGCTGACGCTGCTTGGCCTCCTCTTTTTTCTTTTTAGCGTTGGCTTTGCGCTCGGCATCACGCTTCTTTTCAAGCTCTTTGCGTTCTTTGGCCTTTTGCTTGCGCAGCTGTTCGCGTTCTTTGATTTTTTGTTTGCGCTCTTTTTCTTTGGCTTTCTTGGCCTCGGCGCGGTCTTTCTCGGCTTGCTTGACCGATTCAACCCGGGCTTTCTTGGCGTTCTTCACACTGTCTTCTTTGGCTTGACGCCTGGCGTTAAGGGCCTCTTCGTGTGCTTTCTCGGCGCGTGCGATGGAGTCCTCACGTGCCTTTTGCGCCTTTTCGAGCTGTCTCTGTCGCTCACGCTCGGCTTTCTCGGCCTGTTTGGCAGCTTCTTTTTCGGCTTTTTCGTCGCTCTTTGTCTGCTTGGCCGCATTTTTGTCGGCTTGCTGGCCTTGTTGCGCTTTGCCTTTTTGCTGGCGCAGACGGCGTGTACCCGAGTTGTCGCTTTGCTGCGATGTGGTGGGAGTCGGCGCATTTACCTCTGTTTGCGGGGACGCGGGAATGGTCTTGACGCTATCGGTGGTCACGATGGGCGAAGTGGTAGTGGGCGCGACGGTTTGTTGTGCCGTCGTGTCGGGTCGCTGCTGTTCTTGCGCGGCTCTCTCTTGCCGGCGCATTTGTGCGATGGAGTCCTCACGTGCCTTTTGCGCCTTTTCGAGCTGTTTCTGTCGCTCACGCTCGGCTTTCTCGGCCTGTTTGGCGGCTTCTTTCTCGGCTTTCTCGCGAGCCTTTTCGTCGCTCTTTGCCGGCTTGGCCGCATTTTTGTCGG
>JAFVCX010000070.1 GCA_017478855.1 Muribaculaceae bacterium
ATGTCGGCCTTGCACAAGAGCATCAGGTCATCAATGTCATCACCCGCGTCAAATAGCAGGCGGCGCACAGCCGAGTCGGTCACCTCGTCTTCCACAAGGGCTATGGGACGCATGTGCAGCCCCACGAGTTTCTTCACATATTTCATGGGTTCACCCAGCGGCAGGCGCAAACGCGAGAAGATGCGCGGCACCATCTTTTCGCCCACAAAGTTATGGTTATGAAACGTCCAGCCCTGCGCCGCATCCCAGCGCTTGGTGGCAGGTTTGCCTATGTCGTGCAGCAAGGCGGCCCATCGCAGCCATTCATTCTCGCTTCCTGCGGCCACATTGTCGAGCACCTGCATCGTGTGGGCAAAATTGTCTTTATGGCCACGACCTTTCACCGTTTCCACTCCTTTGAGCTGCGACAGCTCGGGGAAAATCAGCGGCAGCAGGCCACTTTCGTCCAGCAGAACAAAGCCGCGCGACGGATGACGGGACCGCATGATTTTTTGCAGCTCCACCGCAACACGCTCTTTCGTGATGATATTGATGCGCGACGCGTTGCGCCTGATGGCCTCCATCGTGGGCGCATAGATGTCAAAGTCGAGCTGCGTGGCAAATCGCACCGCGCGCATCATGCGCAGTGGGTCGTCGCTGAAGGTGATGTCGGGGTCAAGCGGAGTCCTGATCAGGTGTCGCTCCAAGTCACCCACCCCGTCAAAGGGGTCCAGCAACTCGCCATAGCGGTCGCGGTTCAGGCACACGGCCATGGCATTGATGGTGAAGTCGCGCCGGCGTTGGTCGTCGGCCAGCGTGCCTTCCTCAACCACCGGATTGCGGCTCTCGCGACGATAACTCTCGCGACGCGCCCCCACAAACTCCAACTCCCACTGGCGTGTGCGCACCTGAGCCGTGCCATAGGTCTTAAACACCGACAAATGGGCACCACGCCCTATGCGGGCAGCCACACCGCGAGCCAGCTCAATGCCGCTGCCCACGGTCACAAAATCCATGTCGCCCGAGGGACGCTCCAGCAAAATGTCGCGCACATAGCCGCCCACCACATAGCACTCTCGCCCCATGGCATCGGCCACCTCTCCCACCAAGTGAAACACGTCGGTGTCAACCCGGCGTTTCACTCGGTTCAAATCTATCGTCTTCATAATACTGCAAAATTACATCAAAAAAATCACATCCAATCAAAAAAAACACTACCAACACCTTGCATATCCCAAAATTTCACTACCTTTGCATGGTCAATTCTGACCAAAACCTGCTCTCCAGCTTCTTTATATCGAGCAGGCATCCTTTTATGAACAATCATTAATCATTTAGTCATCACCCCAATTAGCGGCTCACGCCCTTGTGCGGTGCCGTGCCGGCGGGCAACGTTTTCTTCACCTCTTTGTTGGCCCTCCGTTCTAAAATGACTTGACACAACACAATCTTTATGTACAATTTCAACGAACTGAATGCAATGAGCGACGAGCAACTGCGCGACGTGGCTCGAAGCATGGGAATGAAAAAAATCGACAATACCGAGAAACTCGATCTCGTTTATCAAGTGCTCGACCATCAGGCCGTCGACGAAGCTAATAATGCGTCCGAACCGTCCAAACGCAGGCGCACACGCAAGTCGACCACCGATAAGAAGGCCAATAAAAAAGCCGAACAAGGCGAGAAAGCTCAGAGTGAGGACACCACAGCCGCTCGGCAACCACAGGCCGGCGAGCAGCCCGCACCTGCCACCAACTCGCCCGAAGCCCCGGCCACTGCCGAGGCCGACAAGCCGGCTGCCGCTCCGCGTGGCAGAAGAAAACGCACCCGCATCGACCACGACGACAAAGAGCTGCCGCTGCAAGTAGAGGCTCCGGTGGCAAAGCAAGAGATTCAAGCCGAAGCACCGGCCACTGCCGCGGCACCCGAAACTCAACCCGAACAGGGCGAAGCGGCCGACGCTCCTAAAGGGCGCAGGCAGCCTCGCAAGCGTAGTCCCAAACCCGCAGCTACAGCGACACCCGCCGAGCTGCCAGCCGCCGAGCTGCCGCTCGGTGAGGCACCGCAAGAAGAACAGCCGCAAGCCGAGCCTCAACCTCAGCAACAACCGGCAACCGAACCGTCACAGGAGCCGCAACCCGAGGCCCAGCCGCAGCAGGTGCCCGCACAGCCCGAGGCCGACACGCATCCCGGCGAGGCCACAACCGGCGCAGCAGGCGAGCAGCAGTCGCGCCGCCCCGTTTCGCTCGGAGCGTTTTTCAATGTGAGCAATGGCGTGCAGACCTTCAAACCGCGCAGCCAGCAAGAGCGCGAAGAAGCAGCGCGTCGGGCCGAGGAGCAACGTCGCAAGGCAGCCGAGGAGGCCGCAAAGGCACCCATCGTCATCCAAGAACCACTGGTTGAGAAAAACAACAATAATAACAATAATCACAACAACAAGAAAAACAAACGCAACAAGCAAAAGCAACAACAGCAGCAGGCACCGCAAAATCCCTATCTCACGTCGCCCTACAACTTCGACGGCTTGCTCGACGGCTCAGGCGTCCTTGAAATCATGCCCGACGGTTACGGCTTTTTGCGTTCAAGCGATTACAACTACCTCTCGTCGCCCGACGACATCTACGTCACACAGGCTCAAATCAAAAACTATGGCCTCAAGACCGGCGACGTCATCGAGGGCAGCATCAGGCCTCCTCACGAAGGTGAGAAATATTTCCCCCTGTGCGAGGTGAGGCTCATCAACGGCCGCACACCGGAGTTTGTGCGCGACCGCGTGCCATTCGAGCACCTCGTCCCACTCTTCCCCGACGAGAAGTTCAACCTCGAAAGCCGCCTGCACCCCAACATATCCACGCGCATCGTCGATATGTTCGCTCCCATCGGCAAAGGACAGCGCGGCCTCATCGTGGCTCCACCCAAAACGGGTAAAACCGTCTTGCTCAAAGACATTGCCAACAGCATCTCAGAGAATCACCCCGACACCTACATGATCATCCTGCTCATCGATGAGCGACCCGAAGAAGTGACCGACATGGCGCGCAGCGTCAACGCCGAGGTCATCGCCTCCACCTTCGACGAGCCGGCCGACCGCCATGTGAAGATTGCCGACCTCGTGCTTTCCAAGGCCAAGCGGCTGGTGGAATGCGGACACGATGTGGTCATCTTGCTCGACTCCATCACACGCCTCGCACGCGCCTACAACACCATC
>JAFVCX010000071.1 GCA_017478855.1 Muribaculaceae bacterium
AAGTTCTTCTTGCGACACGTCAACGATTTTTCCGCATTGTGGGCACTTGGTGAGCATGACTGTTGTGTAGAATAACGGCAAAGATAGTGTTTTTTTGCCAACCAGCGGCCTATTTCACCTTTTTTGTGAAACCATCCCATCACCTCCACCGTATTCCTCTGAAGAAAAACATGATCAAGAAATCACTGCTTTTGGGATGGAGGTTTGGCAAAATGGGCAAAAAATGCCGCGAAATTAAAAAAAATAGAAGCATCGGGTTGCCATGTGGGAAGATTTTTATACTTTTGCAAGTCAATTTCGCTCATAACAGAAAATAATTAAAGAATCATCAAATACAATGGCAAGAAAAAAGAACGAACCGGTGCGCACCACACTTGAAGAAGTGAATGAGCAACTCTCAACTGCTGCGCAACGTCTTGAAGACAACAAAAAGTACATTTATTGGGCATTGGGTGCCATCGCGGTGATTGTGCTGCTCGTGGCTGGCTACGTCTATGGCATTCACAACCCCAACATGGAGAAAGCTAAAGACTTGATTGGCAAGGCCGACCTCGAAATGCTGCAAGGCGATCGTGAAAACGCCCTCAAAGACTATGAGAAGGTCTTTGACGCTTACAGCAACAAACCCGCCGAGCGTGCCGCTCTCAATGCTGCTATTCTGCTCTATCAGGACGGCAAATATAAAGAGGCCGTGGCCTATCTTGAAAAATATGACCCCGAAGGCAACCTCGTGGGGCCGGCAGCTCTCTCGCTCATGGGCGACTGCTATGTGAACCTCAAAGACTACGAGAAAGCGCTTGTGGCTTTCGACAAGGCCATCCACATGGCCGGCGACAACGCCTACTACGCTCCCACCTTCTTGATGAAAAAGGCTACCCTCATGCACGCCAAGAAGAATTACAAAGAAGAGCTGCGTGCCTATGAAACTATTCGCGACAAGTTTCCTGAATATCAGCAAATCTATCAGCTGAATTTGGACAAATACATCGAGCGCGCAAAAGCTCTTGCCGAGGGCAACTGATTTTTGCGGGCACGGCGAGGCGCATAGCCGCCCCGCGACACGAAAAAATCGGGTGAACATATTGGGTGTTCACCCGATTCTTCTTAACTTTGCAAGCTATTTGTGATGGTCATTTTAAGATTGTAAGACAATGACATTTGTCGATGCCATACTCTTGCTGATTTTTCTCGGTTCGCTGGTCATTGGCTGGCGCAAGGGACTCGTCAGGCAGGCCGCCTCGCTGGTGAGCTGGGCGGTTGGCATCGTGGTGTGCCTGTTTTTAGGCGATGAAGTGACGCGCCTGTTTCTTGCCGTCAACCCCGAAGCCGCCTCGTGGCCGCTATCGGGCATCACCGTCAAGGCCGTGGCGTTAACCCTGCTGTTTCTTGTCATCACGCTCACGCTGAGGGTGGTGAGCTACGTCACGCGCAAGGTCATCAAGGCCACCCGCATGGGATGCCTCGACCGCGTGGGTGGAGCGGCCCTGTTCATGTTCAAGTATATGATGCTGGTGAGCATTGTGCTCAACTTGCTCTATGCCTATAACCCCGATGCCGAAACGTTTGGCACCCGCCACATGCTCAATAACCGCCCCTATGAGTTCACGCTCGACCTCATGCCGCGCGTGCTGGGGTCCGACCGCATGCCCAGCGACTCTCTGCGCCTCTACCGTGAGCCGCTGGCCCCAAAAGTTGTGGCCGAAAATGAAGAAGTGAATGCAAATGAAGGACAATCAAGATAAAAAACAAAACGCGATTATCAGTCAAGCCGCCAACGAAGAGTACAAATATGGCTTCGTGAGCGACATCGACACCGCCATCATCCCCAAAGGGCTGAACGAAGACGTGGTGCGGCAGATCTCGGCACTTAAGCACGAGCCGGAGTGGTTGCTTGACTTTCGCTTGAAGGCGTTTGCCCACTGGCAGACGCTCAAACAGCCCACATGGGGGCATGTGAATCTGCCTGAGATTGACTATCAGGCCATCAGCTATTCTGCAGCTCCCAAGCAAAAAAGCGATGCCAAAGGCGAAATCGACCCTGAGTTGAAGCGCACATTCGACAAGCTGGGCATTCCGCTGGAAGAGCGCATGGCACTGAGCGGCATGGCGGTCGACGCCATCGTTGACAGCGTGAGTGTGCGCACCACTTATAGCGAGCGGCTGGCCGAACTGGGCGTGATATTTTGCTCCATCAGCGAGGCCGTGCGCGACTATCCCGACTTGGTGCGCAAATATTTGGGTCATGTGGTGCCTCATACCGATAATTTCTTTGCCGCCCTCAATTCGGCGGTGTTTAGCGATGGCTCTTTTGTGTACATCCCCAAAGGGGTGCGATGTCCCATGGAATTGTCGAGCTATTTCCGCATCAATGCGGCGCAAACGGGGCAGTTCGAGCGCACGCTCATTGTGGCCGACGACGACAGCTATGTGTCCTACCTCGAAGGGTGCACGGCACCCATGCGCGACGAGAACCAGCTGCATGCGGCCATTGTAGAAATCATTGTGGAAGACCGCGCCGAAGTCAAGTATAGCACCGTGCAAAACTGGTATCCGGGCGACAAGGACGGCAAGGGCGGCATCTATAACTTGGTGACCAAGCGCGGCTTGTGCCGGGGCGACCACAGCAAGCTCTCGTGGACGCAGGTGGAAACGGGCAGTGCCGTCACATGGAAGTATCCCAGCTGCATCCTGAAGGGTGAAGCCTCGGTGGGCGAGTTCTATAGTGTGGCACTCACGCGCAATTACCAGATGGCCGACACCGGCACTAAGATGATTCATTTGGGGCGCAACTCCCGCAGCACGATCGTGAGCAAAGGCATCAGTGCCGGCCACAGCGAGAACAGCTACCGGGGACTTGTGCGCGTGGCTCCGGCCGCCACAGGTTGCCGCAACTACACGCAGTGCGATTCGCTGCTTTTGAGCGACACCAGTGGTGCCCACACTTTCCCCGTCATTGAGGTGGGCAACGACAGTAGCGTGGTGGAGCACGAAGCCACCACCAGCAAAATCAATGAGGAACAAATATTCTATTGCAACCAGCGAGGCATCAGCACCGAGGATGCCGTGGGGCTGATCGTGAATGGCTATGCCCGCGAGGTGATGGCTAAACTGCCCATGGAGTTTGCCGTGGAGGCGCAAAAGCTGCTCAGCGTTTCGCTCGAAGGTTCTGTGGGCTGACGCTTATGGATTATTAAATAGTTAAATTCGAGAGTAATACGATATGTTAGAGATAAAAGACTTAAGAGCCTCTATCGAGGGGAAAGAAATATTGCAGGGAGTGAACCTCACCGTTCGCCCCGGCGAAGTGCATGCCATCATGGGTCCCAATGGAAGTGGAAAGAGCACGCTGAGCGCGGTGCTCACAGGCAACCCGGCCTATACGGTCACAGGCGGCACGGCCACTTTCTATGGGAAAGACTTGCTGGCCTTGTCGCCCGAGGATCGCGCCCACGAGGGCATCTTCCTCAGTTTCCAATATCCGGTGGAGATTCCCGGTGTGTCGATGGTCAACTTTATGCGTGCCGCCGTGAATGAGAAGCGCAAATATTATGGTCAGGAACCGCTCACAGCGGCCGAGTTCCTGAAACTTATGCGCGAAAAACGCGCGGTGGTTCAGCTCGACAACAAGCTCGCGTCACGGGCAGTGAACGAAGGCTTCAGCGGTGGCGAGAAGAAGCGCAATGAGATTTTCCAGATGGCCATGCTTGAGCCGCGCCTGAGCATACTTGATGAAACCGACAGTGGCCTCGACATTGATGCCCTGCGCATTGTGGCCAGCGGAGTGAACCAGCTGAAGACGGGCGATAATGCCACCATCGTCATCACCCATTATCAGCGCTTGCTCGACTATATCAAGCCCGATTTTGTGCACATTCTCTACAAGGGACGCATCGTCAAGAGCGCCGGGCCGGAGCTGGCTCTCGAACTCGAAGAGAAAGGCTATGATTGGCTCAAAGAAACCAACCAGTAAAAGCGTCCACTCAAGAGAAAATGCCTCATTTTTCAATATTGAGAAAAACAAACAAACGATAGCCACTCGGCAAATTATGAATTGTGAATTAAACGACAACACACTGAAGCAATATATTGAGTTGCACGACCAGCATCGGGCTATGGTGGAAAAACCCGCACCGGAGGTGATAAACCGGCTGCGTCGCAAGGCTCGGCAGGTGCTTGATGGCGCTGTACTCCCTCGCAAGGGTGACGAAGACTATGAGGCCACCAGCCTCGACCGCTTGCTGGCTCCCGACTACGGCCTGAACTTGACCCGCAGAGATTTTGACATCGATGCGGCGGCCTCGTTTCGCTGCGATGTGCCCAACATGAGCACCTGCATGTTCTACATGTTCAACGACATGTTTCATGCTGCTCCCACGGCTCGCCTGCCGCAAGGTGTGGTGGTGACTTCACTGGCGCAAGCGGCTCAAGCTTGTCCTGATTTGTTGGAACGCTATTATGGCCGGATGGCCACGCCGACCAACCCGCTGGTGGCGCTGAACACTCTGCTCGCCCAAGACGGCATCTTCATCTATGTGCCCGATGGAGTGGTGCTGGAGAAACCCATCCAGATTGTGAACCTGATCAATCACGCACGCCCCATGATGGTGGTGCGCCGCCTGCTCATTGTGATGGGCGAGGGTGCCGGTGCGCGAGTGCTGGCTTGCGACCACACGCAGAGTGCCGCCGTGGAGTGCTTGAATCTGCAAGTGGTGGAAATGGCATTGGAGCGCGGAGCCACGCTCGACTATTATGATTTGGAAGAAACTTCGCCGGCCACCCGCCGTCTATCGGTCATGGCGGCCCGGCAAGAAGCCGAGAGCAACTTGCTCATCGATGGCATCACGCTCACCAATGGCGTTACGCGCAACGAATATTGCATCGATGTGAATGGCGAGCGGGCCGAAACCCAACTGCTGGGCATGACGGTGGCCAGCGGCACACAGCACGTCGACACCCACTCGCTGATTAACCACAATGCACCTCGGTGTAAAAGCAACGAGATGTTCAAATATGTGCTCAACGACCAAGCCGTGGGTGCTTTTGCCGGCAAGATACTGGTGAAGCCCTCTTGCCCGCGTGTGGAGGCCTATCAGGGCAATCGCAACCTGTGTGCTTCGCCCACGGCCAAGATGCACTCAAAGCCCCAGCTCGAGATTTACACCGACGATGTGAAGTGCTCGCACGGCACCACCATAGGTCAACTTGACGAAGAAGCCCTGTTCTATATGCGCACGCGCGGCATAGGTTTGAAAGAGGCACGCATG
>JAFVCX010000072.1 GCA_017478855.1 Muribaculaceae bacterium
ATAATCAAGAAATTTAACTCGTTTTTCAATTGGACTAAACATTGATACATGAAGTTTGTCTTCATATTCTTTTTTTCGACTTATGTCAGCAACTATATAGAATCCCGCATGAAAATCTTGCAACTCGTAAAACTTGGAAAGTGAGTTTTTGATATCCGTAGTGTGTTCAACTTCGTAAAAGTTTAATGGCATTTTTCGCTCATTAAACCAAATGACATCCACAGTTTTTGCTTTTCTGAGCAATGTTTCATAAGTGAACTTGGGTATAGTCAATGTGTCTGTTATTTCTCCTAGACACTTATCCACAAATAAGCGGTTCTTATCTTGAGCCGGAACATATGTCATGTGGCGATTGAACTTTCCTATCTCTACCAACAAGCCTTGATAGTAGCCATGGCTGAATTTCTCTTTACTCTTCTCATTGTTAAAGTCAATCTTGAATTTTGCAAGAACATGTTCACGACATTCTTCCAAAGCCCAAAGACCGGGCTGTATATTAAATATTTTTGGACTAATCTGTACTATTCTCCTAACGGATGCCTCCGGAGTCTTTGTCTTCCATGAAGAAAAGTCTATGATTTCATTAAGTCGACGTAATGTAGCATATCCACCCTCTCTGCGCATCACCTCAATAACTTGATGTTCCTGTGTTGTTTTTGCCATTTAAAAAAATATTCTTTCGACTAATAAATACCACAGCATTGTATTTCTACTCTTTCAATGGTTTAATTATGAATTATTCACTGTCATAGTTTACGATGTTGTGATTGATTGTTTGCATAGGCGCAAAGTTACGAAGATTTTGTGAGAAAAAGCTAATCGGGGAGGCAAATTGTGGGTCATTTTGTTAGCAGGTGATATGGTGGGCCGATGGAGCGGCAGAGGTGGGTGCGAGGGGCGTGAGGCGGCAAGCCGACGGGAGGGGGGAGATTTTGGGAGGTTATTTCTCCCCAAACACAAGTTTTTGCAGATTTCTTCCCAAAACACAAGTTTTTGCAGGTGACCCGTTTTTTTCTTGCAAAAGTCAACTTTTATTTGTAGTTTTGCGCTACCATATCATTGAGAGGAAGCCGAAACGCTCGATAGGGAGTAGGCACATTACACATAAACGACTATTATCATGGCAGAAGAAAACAAAGGTCTTTTGGACCAAGCGAAAGAAATGTTGGGCGGCAAGCTGGGCAACGCCGAAAACCTCATGGATCAAGCGAAAGAGGTGCTGGGCGGCAAGCTGGGTGATGCCGAGGGTCTTATGGACAAGGCCAAAGAGTTCTTGGGCGACAAGGCAGGCGACCTGCTGGGCGATGCCGAAGGGCTGAAGAAAAAAGTGGTGGAAGTGGGCAAAAGCATCACTCCCGACGCGCTCGACGACAAGGTGGAAGGCGTGGTGGATCAGGCCATGGACTTCCTGAAAGGTGCTCTGGGCGGCAAGAAAGACAAGTAAACGGCCCGTGGGCGGCGCGTTAAACTATGTGAATAATGCGCCACCGCTGTCATCCGCAAGGCTTCCTTGTGGATATTCTCGTATTGACTGACAACTATACTTTTTTATTAATTAACCAAAAAACAAAAACGATGAAGAAATTATTACTTATCGCATCGGTTGTGGCTATGGGACTGGCTGCCAACGCGCAGAACCCCTATGCCTACAATCTGAAGGCCGAGGGTATCACCGAAGGTAAGGTGGACGCCAACGCCACTGTGCTCAATGTGTCGTATGCACTCAACGCACCGGCAAAGGCGGTGGCCGTTGAGCTGTATGACGGCGAAACGCTGGTGAAGTCGTTCCCCGCCACCGACCTCACGGCAGGCGCTCACGAGCAGGAGATTTCGCTCGAGGGTCTTGGCAAGGACAAAACCTACACTTGGAAAGTGAATGTGGAGGGTGAGGCCGTGGAAACCCCCACACAAAAAGGCGCGCTCTATCAGATTTACTCGCCTTCAGGCTTGGCCATCAACAACAACCCCAACAGTGAGGCATTCGGCCGCATTTATCTGGCAGAATCGTATGTGGAAGAAGCCAGTTTGTCTAAAGATAAATACATTTCGTCGGCCGGCCAATACAATGGCGTGGGTGTGGGCATCTACCAATTTGACCCGCAGCTCAACCCCATCAAGAACGAGGACGGCACTTTCGGTCTGAAGGGCGGTTTCCCCGAGGCCGGTCGCCCCAACCGCCTCGCTTTCACCGACGACGGTCGCCTCTTCTTGAGCAACCGCAAGCCTGCCGGTGGCCCGCTCTTTGAGCTGAATCCCGAAGATTTGACCCAAAACTTCAAGCCCGTGTTTGTGGGCGAAGTGGCCGATAATGGCGTGGTGACCAACGGCGACGTGACCGTGGCCAATGGCGCAAATGCCGCAATGGCATGGCGCGGCAGCGGCGACAACCTGCAGATTGCATTGCTCAACGACCTCACCGGCGTTGCGACCTCGCAATCGCAATACACTTGCGAAGTGTACAATCTGGGCACCGCCACCACTTGGAACAAAGCTCCTTCGAGCCAAGTGGCAGGCCTTACGGCACAATATTCGGTGAACTATGCCGGCATCAATATTTTTTATGACAACGACGGTGGCCTGTGGTATGGCCAATTCCGTGCCGCTCCCAGCGAAACTCAGCCAGCCCTCCTGCATGTGAACGCCGAGGGCGAGGTGGACTATACCGACATCACCTCGCTGGTGCGTGCCGGCGGTGTGGCCCTGACTCCTGATGGCGGATTCCTGCTCTATTACAATGCCATGTACAAGCTTGTTATGGCAAAGGTTGAAAAAGATGCCGCCGGTGAACCTGAACTCACCACAGTGTATACCATAGACACCAATCCCATTAGAGGCTGCAACCAGTTTGCCTTTGACGTGGCCAACAACGTGTACCTCTGCGACAACGGCGGTGAGTACTTCGGCCTCTATCAGCTGCCCCGCACCAACAACAGCTACGCCACTCCGGCTATGGAGAAATACTCCTTCTTGATTCCCACCCTCACCGGCGTGGAGAGCGTCAATGCCAAGGCCGTGGCCAGCGTGAAATACGTGAACCTGCAGGGCGCCACCAGCGCCACTCCGTTTGAGGGCGTGAACGTGGTTGTGACCACCTACACCGACGGCAGCCAGAACGTGGTGAAAGTCATCAAATAAAAATCAACTGAAGAAAAAATGAGTGATATGAGACACAGAGTGAACCGTTTTCTCATGTCATCGGCAATGATGGTTGCAGCTTGCGTGAGCATGCAGGCTGCAACCTTCGTTGTGGATGGCGTGAAATACACCACCACAAGCGACAGCACCGTGAGCGTGTCGCAATCGGCCTACACCGGCGAGGTCACCATCCCGGCCACCGTCACGAGCGACGACGTGACCTATACCGTGACCGCCATCGACTCGAAAGCCTTCAACGAGTGCCAAAAGCTCACCAAAGTTGTGCTGCCCGAAACCATCGAGAAAATAGGCAGCTCAGCCTTTAACTACTGCACCTCGCTGCAAGGCGTGAAAATTCCCTCGAAGGTCACCGCCATCGAAACCGAAACCTTTTACTGCTGCGCCAGCCTGAACGACCTCGTGCTCAACGAGGGTCTGAAATCGATTGGCGAATCGGCTTTTGAATACAACGCCATCCACTCGGTGACGCTTCCTCAAAGCCTGACCACACTGGGATATGGAGCCTTCGGAAATTGTCCGTATTTGACAACTGTGCGCATTCCCAAAGGGCTCACGTCGATTGCCGACTACGCGTTCTATAGCTGCGCGGGCCTGAAAGAATTCACAGCCGATGCCGAGAATCCCAACTACACCGCCGTGGATGGCCTGCTCATGAACAAGGCGCAGACCACACTGGTGAGCTATCCGGCCGCCAAGTCGAACAACGCCGTAGTGCCCGAAGGCGTGAAGTCGCTGGCCAACGGCGCGTTTTGGAACTGCACCCAGCTGGAGAGCGTGAGCCTGCCCTCAACGCTCACCACAATAGGCCAATACGCCTTTTGGAGCTGCGAGAAACTGGGGCGCATCGCCCTGCCTGAAGGCTTGACCACCGTGTCGAGTTACGCGTTCATGTATTGCGCTGCGCTCGACAGCGTGGTCGTCCCCAACACCGTGAGCTCGATGGGCAGCGCCGTGTTCTACAACTGCACCTCGCTCAAATCTGTGCAACTTAGCACGCGCGTCAAGTCCATTGGCCAAAGCACCTTTCAGGGATGCTCCAGCCTGACGCACTTTGAGGTGCCCGAAGGCGTGACCACACTGGGTACCAGTGCCTTTGTGGCAACCGGCTTGGAGGAAATCACCTTCTCATCCACCGTGAAAACGCTGGGCAGCAACGTGTTCTACTCCACCCCCAACCTGCGGGCCTTTCATGTGGCCGAGGGCAACCTGAAGTTTGCCGATATCGACGGCGTGCTGTTTAACTACGCCAAAACCAAACTCATGTATTATCCGAGCAACCACGGTGCCACCTATGTGGTGCCCGAAGGGACGCTCTCGCTCGAAAACAACTCGTTTGGCGGCTGTGTGGGCCTTGAGAAGCTGGTCATAGGCGACGGCGTAACTTCCATAGGCACTTATGTGTTCTCAGATTGCTTAAATTTGACAAATGTGACGATTGGCAGCGGCGTGAAGTCGATTGGCAGCGGTGCCTTTGACTACTGCACCGGCCTGAAAGAAATTCACTCGCGCATCGCAGCCCCCATGACGGTGGACGCGAGCACGTTCAACAAAGTGAACCGCAGCCTGTGCACCCTGTATGTGCCGGTGGGTACGCTGGATACTTACCGCAAGACCGCCGCATGGAGCTCGTTTACCAACATCGTGGAAGAGGCCGAGGGCTTGCGCGGCGACGTGAACGGTGACGGCAACGTGGATGTGGTGGACGTGAACGAGGTAATCAACGTGGCATTGGGCAAAAGCCAAAACGAGAAAGCCGACATTGACGGCGACGGCAGCGTGGATGTGACTGATGTGAACGAGGTGATCAACCTTGTGTTGAACAAGTGAGTCACTTCACCACTATCCCGCACGACGGGTCGCATAGCGAGGGGCGCGAAGCATTGCATTTCGCGCCCCTCGCCTCTTTTTCAAAGAAGCCGGCACTTGAAAAAACAGCCACGACTGCCGTCACCGGGGGGTCGCAACCGTCACTTTCTGAAATATTGGGGGGAAGGAAGTTTATTCGGTGAATTTTTCGAGGCGCAGCCCGGCCTCATCGAGCACCGCATAGGTGTCTTGGTCAATCCAATCGCCCAAAAACACCACCGGCACACCGCTGCCATCGTGCTCGGTGTGGGTGAAGCGAGCCAAGTGCAGATGCCCGAACAAATAGGCCGCCACTTGTGGATGCGAAGCGTGGTGCTCACGGGCAAAGCTGATGAGTTGCGAAGCGCACCGCTCTTGCTCGACGGCCACGGCGGCGGCTTGGCGCCCCGTGCGGTTGCCGGCACTCCAGCCGGTGGCCACGGCTGTGGTCCAGCGAGGATGAATGGCGGCATAGAGGCACTGGCACACGCGGCTGTGAAAACACCAGCGCATGAAGCGGTAGGAACGCGGTCGCCGCCCCACATCATCGCCATGCGAGAGAAAATAAGTGCGGCCGGCAATTTCCTGCATGACGTAGCCCTTGTGCACGGTGAGCCCGATCTCGTGGCTCAAATAGTCAAAGAGCCACACGTCGTGGTTGCCGGTGAGCCAAGTGATTTTCACTCCGGCATCGGCCAGCTGCGCCAGCTTGCCGAAAAAGCGGATGTGGCCGCGCGGCACCACTTTGCGATACTCATACCAGTAGTCGAGCACGTCGCCCAAGAGGTAAATCGCTTGAGCTTGCGGCGCTATGGAGTCGAGGAAGCGCAGCACTCGAGCCTCGTGTGCCCGCGCGTCGCCTATGTAGGAGGCTCCCAAATGCAGGTCGCTGATGAAATAAGTTCGTTTCATTGTCGTGCCACGGCTGATTACAACATGCCCAACTCCAACTTGGCTTCTTCACTCATCATGTGCACACCCCACTCTGGTTCAAAAACGAGTTGCACGTTGGCCGCCGCCACGCCGTCCACACTCTCCACCTTTTGGCGGATATCTTCAAAGATGAAGTCGGCGGCGGGGCAGTTGGGGGCCGTGAGCGTCACATCGATGAACACGAGGCCATCATCTTGCAAGTCAATCTTATACACCAGTCCCAAGCTGTAGATGTCCACAGGAATCTCTGGGTCGAATACCGTTTTGAGCATTTTCACGATATTCTCTTCAATTTCAAGTCGTCGTTCGGGTGTCATCATTTATCGTCAATTCAAAAAAACAGGTTGCGGCGCGTCACAGCAGTCGCGTCACCTCATCGAGTGTGCTCACTGTGGCCGTGGCCGTGCCGGGTGTGGGTGGAATGCCGCGCAGGTCGAAGTAGATGGTTTTCCAGCCGGCGCGATGCGCTCCCACGATGTCGGTATCGGGGTCGTCGCCAATCATCACCGTGGTTTCGGGCTGTGCGTGGGCCACCGCGAGCGCATAGTCGAAGATGCCTCGCTGCGGCTTGGTGATGCCACAATCGTCGCTTAGCACCAAGTGGTGAACCAAGTGCCGCACACCGCCGCTGAGCAGTTTGCGTTCTTGCACCTCGGTGAAGCCGTTGCTCAGCACATTCACGTCATATCCCCGCTCGTTCAGGTATTCAAGCAGCTGCTTGGCTCCGGGCACAAGGGTGGGCAGGGTGGCCAAATAGCGCAGGTATTCCTTGTCCATATCGTTGCCCAAAGCGAGGCAGTCGCCCCGATAGCCCGCCTCTTCGAGTGTGACGCGGAAACGCTCGGTCTTGAGGAAATCGCGGTCGATCTCTCCGTGGTGATAACTGTGCCACAGCCTTGCGTTGTGCTTGAGATAGATGTCGTGAAACCTGTCGTAGTGGGCACACACGGCGGCAAGCCCCATCGTGTCGTAGACGTGGCGAAAGGCAACTTTGCTGTTTTGTGTGAAATACCACAAAGTGTCGTCGATGTCGATAAAGACCGTTTTGATTGCTTGCATGGGCACCGATGGGTGATGGTTTGAGCATGCAAAGTTAAGAAATTCGCCCGAGAGTGGGCATCTTTTGCTCCCTTTTTTCTGCGCGAGGGTGCCAATTTGCGGCCGAATCAAAAATATGTTGTAAATTTGTGGGTCAATTTTCTAAACACATCACACAACAGACAATGAAATCGAAGATTCTGGTTTTGGGCGCGATCATCGCCATGATGGCCTCGTGCAACAGCAATAAATTTAAGGTGGAGGGAAACATCGAAGGCGCCACCGACACCACACAACTGGTGCTGGAAGTGTCGAGCAACGGTAATTGGCTGATCCTCGACTCCATCAGCCCCGACGCAAAAGGGCATTTCAGCGTGAGTGAGGAAGCTCCGGAATATCCCAACATTTATCGCCTGCGCATGGGCGGGCAAAGCATCTACTTCCCCATCGACAGCCTCGACAAGCTCACCATCAACACGAAACTGGCCCAATTTGGCACCCAATATACGGTGGCCGGAAGCCAGCATGCCGAGCAGGTGATGAAAATCGACCAAGAAGCCATGCAGATGGGCAACGCCTCCGAGGCCGAGATGAAGGCTTGGAAACACAAGCTGGCCGAGCAAATCGTGGCCGACCCAAGCGGCATCGTGGCTTATTATGCCATCAATAAATATGTGAACAACCGTCCGCTCTTTGACCCTGCCGACGACTTTGACCTGCGCATCGTGGGTGCTGTGGCCAACGCCTTCTACACCTTCAAACCCCAAGACCCGCGCACCGACTTCTTGGTGAGCGTGCTCACCGATGGGCAGAAGCGCCGCCGCATGAACAGCGAAGCCACCGACACCGTGTATGCCGATGTGGCATCGCTCATCGACATCAAGTTGCAGGACTACAACGGCACCACGCACGACCTGAAAGACGTGGCCGCCAAGCACAGCACCGTGTTGCTCAACTTCACCATCTATCAGGCCGACTTCTCACCCGTATTCAATAAGATGCTCAACGACCTCTATTCAAAATATAAAGGTCGCGGCTTTGAGATTTATCAAGTGAGCGTCGACCCCGACAATGTGGCATGGAGCCAAGCGGCCAAGAATCTGCCGTGGATCACCGTATATGAGCCGCTGGGCATCAATGGCCAGAGTGTGGGAGCCTATCAAGTGACCGGCGCACCCACCTCGTTTGTGATTCGCAACGGCGAGATTGTGGAGCGTGTGGAAGACGCCTCGAAGCTCGAAGCCGCTCTTGCTCGGCACATTTAATCGCCGGCGCTCTGCAACAGCCTTTCTTTTCCTGAAATCCGCACAACGCGAGCGGCATGAAGCGAACATTTTTCATCCTCTTTGTGGCGATGGCTGCGCTATGCGCCACGGCCCAGTCGTGGCCGCCGGTGAATGTGACCATGCGTCCCGGCGCACGCTGGTGGTGGATGGGCTCGGCGGTGGATACGGCGGGCATCAACCGGCAAATGCGGCAATGCCACGACATGGGCATCGGCACGCTCGAAATCACGCCCATCTATGGTGTGCAGGGCAATGAAGCTCACGACATCGCATTCTTGTCGCCACGCTGGATGCAAATGCTGCGGCATGTGGAGGAGCAAGGGCTGCGCTTGGGCTTACAAATCGACATGAATTGCGGCACAGGCTGGCCTTTCGGGGGGCCTACTGTGAGCGTGAGCGACGCAGCCAAGAAAATGTTGTGGCGCACCGTGAGCACACCACGCGACTGCCAAGTGGGCGGCGACACCACCCTGCTGCGCGTGATGGCCTTCAAGGGCAAAAAGGCGCAAGACATCACTGCCTTGTGGAGCCGGCCCGGCATTCAAATCAAGGTCGACCCTTCGTGGACACGCATCGCGCTGATGATGGCCCCCACAAGGCAAGAGGTGAACCGCGCGGCACCGGGCGGCGAGGGATGGGTGATTGACCACTTCGACCGTGGAGCGGTGGCTCGCTACCTCGAGCGATTCGAAACCGCTTTTGCTCATAGCGGCGTGCCTTATCCGCACACGTTTTTCAACGATTCTTATGAGGTGGAAGAGGCCGACTGGACACCCACCCTGCTCACCGAGTTTGAGCAACGACGCGGCTACAAGTTAGAAAACCATCTGCCCGAATTCTTAGGGCTGAAACCCGACAAAGACTGTCGCGTGATGGTGGACTACCGCAAGACGCTGGGCGAGCTGCTGCTCGAAAACTTCACCCGCCAGTGGGCCGATTGGGCACATGATCGACATGTGGCAGTGCGCAATCAGGCACATGGCTCGCCGGCCAATCTAATTGACGTGTATGCCGCCGTGGATGTTCCCGAAATCGAAGGATTCGGTTTATCGGATTTGCACATCAAGGGATTGCGCCGCGACGATGGTTTCACCCGCCCCAACAAGAGCGATTTCTCGATGCTGAAATACGCATCATCGGCAGCCCATATCACAGGAAAACCACTCACCAGCAGCGAGTGTTTCACATGGCTCACCGAGCACTTTCGCACCTCGCTCTCGCAGCTCAAACCCGACATGGACTTGATGTTTTGCGCCGGCGTGAACCGCATGTTCTTTCACGGCTTGTGTTATTCGCCCCAAGATGCCCCATGGCCAGGCTGGAAATTCTATGCCACGATGGATATGTCGCCCACCAACAGCATTTGGCGCGACGCGCGCGGGTTTATGGACTATGTGACGCGGTGCCAGTCTTTTCTGCAAATGGGCATGCCCGACAACGACGTGCTGGTGTATCTGCCCATTACCAACATGTGGGCAAGCGACCACGAGCCACGGCTCATGATGATGGAGATAGGCGAGATGAACCGGAAATGCCCGGAGTTTGTGAAGACCGTGCTGGCTCTCGATTCGTTGGGATATGACTGCGACTACATCAGCGACCGGTATCTGCTCACCACCGTTTGCAGGGATGGGCAAGTCGTTACCGAGGCGGGTGCCGCCTACCGTGCCATTGTCGTCCCCACCTCACCCTCGCGCATGCCTGCCGAAGTGCGCCGCCACCTCAACGCCTTGCGGCACGAGGGCGTGACCGTGATTGAGGGAGTCAATGAGCAAGAACTGGCGCAGGCGGCACGCCCAGAAGCCCTCAAAAAACACGCGCGCCTAAAAATGATTCGGCGCAGCAACGATGCCGGTCACCATTACTTCATGGCCAATCTCACGCCCAGCGACGTGGAGGGCGACTGGCCGCTTGCGCACAGTTGCGCGCAAGCCGTGTGGTTCAATCCGCTCAACGGCGAGCGATATGCGGCAGAACTTTCCGACGGCAAACTGCATGTGCAGCTCAAGTCGGGTGAATCGATGATTCTGCAAACCTATGACCAGCCGTTAACCGATGCGGAGCCGCTGCCGGCACGCGCCACTCGCTTTATCCCGTGGCTCACTCTTGACCACGCTTGGAGCTTGCGTTTCCTCCAAAGCGAACCGCCAGTGACAGGCACTTTTGCCCTCGACACCCTCCAATCATGGACTGCGCTGAACGACGCTGCCGCCGAAACAATGGGCACCGGCATCTATACCTGCTCTTTTGCGCTCGACGGCGATGACATCGCGCAAAGCACGAGCTGGTTCATCGACTTGGGCGACGTGCGCGAGAGCGCGCGTGTGCGCATCAACGGCATGGAAGTGGGCTGCGCGTGGAGCGTGCCGTTCAGGCTCACGTTCAACAGTTCGCTGCTGCGCGAGGGCATGAATGAGGTGGAAATTGAGGTGACCAACTTGCCGGCCAACCGCATTGCGGCCATGGATCGCCGTGGCGAACCGTGGCGCAAGTTCAAAAACATCAATATGGTCGACATCCATTACGAGCACACCACCTACGGGCATTGGCAATCCGTACCTTCGGGGCTGCTCTCGCCGGTCACGATAGGGTTTCTGCACTAATCAGGCCGGCTGTGGCCAAGCGGCGATGGCGCAAAATATAGAACAATCCTTTGAACAGATAGCACAACCCATAGCCAAAACTCACCCCATGCTGCTTGTGCAGCCGCCATGCGATGGGGAAAGGGTAGAAAAGCATCTTGGAGCGATAATGAATATAAAGATAAGCCCATTTGGCCATGAGCACACCCGGCCGGGTGGCTCGTGTGGCATCGGTGGTGGGATGGTTGTGCTCTACCACAATGATGGGATAGAAGTGGCATTGCAGCCCCAGCGACAGAGCGTCGTGCACAAAGATTTCCTCCTCGCTGCAATGAAATACTGGAGCGCCCAGCCCGAAGTTCTCATTAAACCGCAAGCGGCCTTGCACCGATTGCCGCCTGAACGCTATTTCAACCGACGACGGGTAGTAGCCGCGCGGCACCTGCCGCAAAGAGCACGAGTGAAGTGGATATTCTTTGGTGGCCTCGCTCGCGTTTTGCATTTTGAACGAGGCGAGGTCGAGCCGGGCATCATCGGCAAAAGTCCGCAGCACAGCCAGCAGGCCCTCGATGGTGTAGCGGCAATCGTCGTCGGCAATGAGGCACACATCGGCCGTGGCATGGCGCAAAGCGTTGTTGCGGTTGCGGCTCAACCCGCGTCCCGACAAATGCAGCACTTCCACATCGCCGCGCCGCAAGGTTTCCGGCAACGTGCACTCACCTCCCCCGCTGTGCTGCCACGACACCACATAACTCACCGCGGGGTGAGCCGGCAGCAGCATCTGCGCCACTTGCGTGATGCCCTCGTCGATAGTGCTGATGAGCAGTTGCAGGGTCATGGGTGATGGGTAAATAGTTGGTTCCAGAAATCGAGGTAGCGCTGGGCAACAAGACGCGCGCCGTTGTGCTTCTCCACAAATTCACGGCTGCACCGGCTCCACAAGGGCAGTTCGGCCTTGCGTTCGATGATGCCCACGAGCTGGGCGTCGATGTCGCCCTCCACGGTGGGGTCCACGTTGACGATGGGCCGGTTGTCGTGCTCACCTATTAGGTCGTAATACTCAGGTTCTGCCCCACTCACGGCCACCAAGCCCTGCGCCATGGCGAGGAGTGCATTGGTGGCCGGCGTGTAGCTGTATAGTTGGTCCACCATCACGTGCGATGAACGCATGCGCCGCACGTATTCGTCGTAGGGCACATTTTCCACTACCTCCAACTCGCAGCGGTCGGGATAGCGGTCGTGCACGCGACGCAGGGCGGCCAAAAGGCGGTCGGTGCCCTTCACGAGAGAGCGATCGCGCTGCACGCCTATGAAAAAACGCACTTTCTTAGGCTCGGCTGGCAGGGGGCGAAAAGGCAACGTGTCCACATCAATCGGAATGCCGCCATAGGCCACCTTGCTGCCCAATAGGGGCTGATAGGCCACATAATATTCCCACAAGCAGGCAATGGCACCGTCGATGGCAGCCGTCACATGCTCGCTATGCGCGCGCATGTCAGGCAGTTTCCAGTTGTCTTGCTCTTGAGCCACATATTCGGGCGAGCCCACATAGGGGCTGGGGACACTGCCCAGCATATAGTCGCTGTAACGATAGGTGTGGCCATCGTGGCAGGCATTATAATACACCACATCGGTGCCCAGAGCCGAGAGCACTACCTTGCGGTTGTGCCGCCGCAAGTAGTCGAATACGAGGCGCACTTTGGCAGGTTTCAGTTCCAGAAATATAGGGTTGGAAATCTGCACCACATCGAAGCCACGCATTTTTGGCAACGCGTTGAGCACATGGGCCACATAGCGCACAGCCCCCCAGCGGCCGGGCCGGCGGGTGAGGTCAATGTCACGACGGGTGTTCATCCAGTGAGAGCCGTTTGAGGCCACAACGGTGTCGTGACCCATCTTGCGCAACTGGCTTGCGAGGCAGTTGTGCATGTTGCTTGCATCTCCAACAAACAGAATTTTCATTCTCGGCTATTTGTGGCAAAAATAACGTTTTTTTTGAGAATACGCAGAAAATACCGTACCTTTGAGAGCTGATTTCGCTCATGCAATGAAATTCTCTATTGTCATACCGGCCTATAACCGCGCCACTGTGGTGAGCCGCACGCTGCAAAGTGTGCTGGAACAAACACACCGTCCTTTGCAACTCATTCTCGTGGACAACAAGAGCGACGACGACACGCTGAACGTGTTCAATCAGTTTGCCGCCACTCATCAACGCTCCGATTTTGAGATAATCGTCACCCAAGAACTGCATCACACCGCCAGCGCGGCGCGCAATCGTGGCGCGGCACTGGCCACCGGAGAGTGGCTAATGTTTTTCGACAGCGACGACGTGATGCTGCCCGACTTGGTGGCGCGTTACGCTCAATACATTGAGCGCCGGCATGGCGAGGTGGACTTGGTGTCGGCGGCCGGAACGCTCATCATGCCCAGCGGACAACGGCGTGCCGCACCTTTCTTCAGGCGCGACCTGCTGGCCAATCAAATTTTGCACAGCCAGCTGGCCACGCAGCGCTATGCAGTGCGACGCGCGTTTTTTGAGCGCACCGACGGCTGGAACATCAATCTCTCGTGCTGGAACGACTGGGAAATGGCCATGCGGCTCTTACTGGCAAGACCACGCATAGGGCTGCTGGGATGCCGCTCGTCCATTGAAATTTACCATAATAGGCCCGACTCCATCACCGGAACGGAGTTTGGCTCACGGCACGGTAAATGGGAGCATGCAATTGACATTTTGGAGAACGAAGTGCGTTGCTCGCAGCTACGCGCGGCAGTGAAGCAGCGGTGCTACAAGTTGCTGCACTTTCGCAGGCTGACATTGGCCGCCCACTACGAGCACGAGGGTCGTCACGACTTGGCCACACCTCTTGCGCAAACGGCCATGCGTCGCCTGCGTGAGAGCTATGGCAACAGCCGCCGCTGGCGATGGTGGGTAGCTCCCGTCACGCGCCGCCTCTATGCCCACATGGCCGCCGGCAAGCGCGGCGCAGCCCGCATAGCCCGCCGCCTTTACTAATAGCCTTTTCCCTCCGTCTTGCCACTGCCTCTCCTCACTTCCGTTACATTCAGAAAGTATTGACTTTTAACATTTTTACCATTCGTGTTGCGTCATTTCAAAAAAAATGACTATCTTTGCCATTGGTAAAATTACTTTTCGCTATGAACGCACAGACGCAAGACATCAAAAACATCATCGCCGAATATTTCAAGACGCAACCCGTCTTGAAGGCGTGGCTCTTCGGGTCTTTCGCGCGTGGCGAGGAAACCCCCGATAGTGATGTAGACCTCTTAATCATGCTTGACCATAGCAAACCCATAGGTATCAGATATTTTGGAATGTGGGGCGATTTGGAACGTTTGTTAGGACGTTCTGTGGATTTAGTCACCGAAGGAAATCTGATGCCCTTTGCGCAAAAAACGGCTAACCTTGATAAAATTCTGATTTATGAGAGAGCAAATGAGAGATAGGAATCGTTTGCTACACATTCTCAAAGCCATCGACACCATTCTTGAAAGAACCGACG
>JAFVCX010000073.1 GCA_017478855.1 Muribaculaceae bacterium
TCAAAAAATGACAAATGTGGGGTTGGTGTGATAATAATCTTTCGGTGAAGATGATAGTGAGATGAAACATGTGTGCCTTATGGCTTGAATGAAGAGTAAGCCGCAAAAATTACTGAAGCCTAAGTGGCGGCAGTTTCCTATTGCTCTCAAAAAGAGAGTAATGGAAAACAATATTGAAGTTTCAAATACAAAAACTGCGCAGAGAGCAAAACAAGCATAACAGAGAGAGGGGCTAATCCACCAATGAATGGATTAGCCCCTTTTTGCTGTATGATGGCTATTAGGCTTATTATTTCACGCGAAGCACTTTGCCGGCTTGCACGGTGTTGCCTTTGATGCCGTTCATTTTCTTGAGCTGACTGACGCTCACACCATTTCGTGCAGCGATTTTGCTCAAATTGTCACCACTGCGCACTTTGTAGGTCGACCGCGACGCAGTGCGTTTTTGTTGCCGGGCGTCATATTTTTTTGAGTGACGCGACGTGGTGCCCTTGCTGGTGCTTGAAGCGTTGCGCGACGCGCTGTAACGGCCTGCCGGCGAGTAATTGCGTCCCTCGGTGTAGTTGCTCTTATTGAAGGTGTAAGAGTCGGTGTGGGTGGTGCGGTTGGCAAAGTCGATGATGGCGGCAGGATTGATGGCATAGCCCATGAAGCGCGTTTCGAAATGCAGGTGGGGGCCGGTGCTGCGACCCGTGTTGCCGCTCAATGCGATGGGCTGACCTGCGCGCACATATTGGTTGGGCTGCACAAGGAAGCGGGTGAGGTGGCCATACACCGTTTCAAGGCCATTGTCGTGACGCAAAATCACATAGAATCCGTAACCGCCACGCTCAAACTTGGTGAGCCTCACTTTTCCGGTGAATGCGGCATACACGGTGTCGCCCACGGCGCTGCGCATGTCCACACCTTTGTGCGAGCGGCGGAATGCGGGCCGGTAGCCATAGGGTGAGGTGATGTAATTGCCTTTGATGGGCATGTGGAATCCGCGCACATCAATCACTTTAGTGGCGGGCACCACAGCGTTTTTATAAGGGTTCACGCGATCGCTTTCCCATCCTTCGGTGTAGATGTCGGGTTCGGGTTCTTCCTCTTCATAGAGGTCGCTTGCGTACTTCTGTGCTTCTTCAAGGCGAATCTGGTCTTTAATGCGCTGTTGCTTGGCAAGCAAATTGGCGTGCATGCGGCTGGCGTTGGATGCTGATTGCAGATTTTGAGCCTGTGCGCCCATTGACATCAATGTCAAAGCGGCAGCAAAAAATAGTAATTTGGTTTTTGTCATAAGCAGTCAAATTAAAGCATGAAGAAGAAAGCTTGTTTTGCTGTGGGTCACTATTGCGAGTGGCTGTCAAAATGATGCATAGAATCACGCTGATTCATCAAGTTTGTACATCTTCTTCACGATGGTTTTCACCATATTCGATTAAAAAACGTTCAAAGATAGCATTTTATTTTATACCGAACCTTATTCTTTGAGCTAAAAAGTGTAAATTTTGGTTTTGTTTTGTAAACGAAGCTCTTGGCAGGGCACCTCCAAATGCCTAAAACAAGGCGATATTACGCCGCTTTCAAGAGATGCGCGACCACAGTTCCTGCTTGTCGAAGATATGACGCAGTTCAGTATCCATAACCCTTCCTTCGCGACTCGCAAGGGTGGGGTCGTGCTGCAACCACTGCTCGGCATCTTCGCGGGCAATTTGCACGATTTGCCCATCGCGGGCAAGGTTAGCTACACGCAAGTTGAAGGCGATGCCGCTCTGTTGTGTACCTTCCAAATCGCCGGGTCCGCGCAATTTCATGTCTTCTTCGGCCACCACAAAGCCATCGTTGGTGCGCGTCATCACATCGAGCCTATGCCGTGTGGTTCCGCTGATTTTGTATTTGGTCATGAGAATGCAGAAACTTTGGTCGGCTCCACGTCCCACGCGCCCACGCAGCTGGTGGAGTTGCGACAGCCCGAATCGCTCAGCATTCTCAATGACCATGATGCTGGCGTTGGGCACATTCACTCCAACCTCAATCACCGTGGTGGCTACCAATATATTGGCTTGACCGCTGACAAACAACTGCATTTGGTGCTCTTTCTCAGCTGGTTTCATGCGCCCATGCACATAGGCCACACGATAGTGGGGAAATGTTTCCTGAACCAATTCATAACCTTCTTCGAGGGCTCGCAAATCGAGTTTCTCGTTCTCCTCGATGAGCGGATACACGATGTAGGCTTGCCGTCCCAGTTTGAGCTGCTCACCTACAAAGCGATACATTTGTTGGCGGTTCTCATCATATTTCATCATGGTGGTGACGGGTTTGCGCCCGGGAGGCAGCTCATCAATCACGCTCACGTCAAGGTCGCCATAGACGGTCATGGCCAGCGTGCGTGGAATGGGAGTGGCCGTCATCACCAGCACATGGGGCGGAATCGTGTTTTTATGCCATAACTTGGCTCGCTGCGCCACGCCAAAGCGGTGCTGCTCATCTATCACGGCCAGCCCCAAATTGGCGAACCGCACGTCGTTCTCAATCAAAGCGTGAGTGCCTATGAGGATGTGCAGCGAGCCATCTCTCAAGGCGGCATGAATCTTGTCGCGCTCCTTTTTGCGAGTGCTGCCGGTGAGCAGTGCCACGTTGATTCCTATTGTCGCGGCCCATTGCGAGATGGTTTCGTGGTGCTGTGTGGCCAAGATTTCGGTAGGAGCCATGATGCAAGCCTGAAAACCGTTGTCGAGGGCGATGAGGGTGGCCATGAATGCCACGATGGTTTTACCGCTACCCACATCGCCTTGTAGCAATCTGTTCATTTGTCGCCCACTGCCCATGTCGCGCCTCATCTCGCGAATCACGCGTTTTTGGGCTTGGGTCAACTCAAACGACAATACATTGAAGAAAAAGTTGTTGAAGTGGTCACCCACCCGCGAGAAAATGAAACCTTGCTGCTTGGCGTTGCTACCCTTGATGTAGCGCAAAATATTAAGCTCCAGATAGAAAAGCTCTTCATATTTCATGCGGAATTGGGCGCGTTGCAAGTCGTGCACATTATTGGGCTGGTGCATGTTGCGCAACGCTTGCGCAAGGGGCATGAGATTTCTTTTGACTCTAATTCTTTCTGGTAGAGTGTCTGGAATCTGTGCCACTATGGGTGTGTTCAGCAAGTTTCCCATCAACTTTTGCAGTGTGCGCGATGAGAAAGAGCGGCTGTGCAGTTTCTCCGTCAGATTATACACGCCCTGCAATCCTTGGGGGCCGGCATTGGGTTTGTACTCGTCGATTTCCGGATGAACCAAGCTGTAATGGTTCTGAAAAAGCTGTGGTTTGCCAAAAAGCAGATACTCCACACCGGTGCGAAGTTGTTCTTGAAGTGGCTTGATGCGGTGAAACCACACTACCTCGATGGTGCCGGTGCCGTCGGTGAATAACGCTTGCAGGCGTCGCCTCGCGCCCTCACCGGCGACGGTGAAAGTGAAGAATCGGCCCTTTAACTGAATATGAGGCAGCTCGCCGTTCAGCTCACTCACATGGTGAATGGTGCTGCGATCCACATAGCGAAACGGAAAGTAATACAGCAGGTCGTGAAACGTGCTGATGGCAAGTTCCTTGTTCAACAGCTCGGCTCGCTTGGGGCCAACGCCTGTCAAGTACTGTATGTCCATTCGCCGCAGGTCGCTCATGATTGCAAGAGTTGTGTGGCTAAAATCAGGTCGGCAGGACGGGTGATTTTAATGTTGGTGGTTTCTCCATCCACCACAATGACGGGAATGCCCATGTGCTCCACCACCGAGGCATCGTCGGTAAAGTCGCGTGAACCGGCTTGGGCATAGGCTTGCATCAGCACAGTTCCTTTGAAGGCTTGGGGCGTTTGCACGGCTCGAAACGCCTCGCGTGACATTGCTTGGCTGCTTCCGTCGGCTTTCATGAGCCTGATGGAATCGGTGAGTGGGGTCACGGGCACTGCGCTGCCCTTGCCGCGAGCAGTGCTGACCACGCGCCGCAGCAATGCCTCGCTCACCAGTGGCCTCACGCCATCGTGCACGGCAATCACATCTTGTGGCGAAACGTCGCGCAGGGTGGCAAGCGCGTTGTTCACGCTTTGCCACCGGCAATCGCCACCGGCCACCACACGATGAGCCACAGAGCAATGGTGCTGTGCCACCAATCGCTGCCATTGCTTGATGTGCTCTTGCGGAAGGACCACAATCATCTCGCTATGGCTGATGCGGCTCATGGCCTCAATGGTGTGTTGCAGCACCGGCTTGCCGGCCAAGAGCAAAAACTGCTTGGGCGTTTCACCCCCGAAGCGCGTGCCGTGTCCGCCGGCTACAATGATGAATATGTTTCGCTCGTTGCTCATGGAAGACGCGTCATTTGAGGCCTCTGTTGCGGAGCAAGGCATCGGCATTGGGCTCTTGGCCACGAAAACGCACAAAGAGTTTCATGGGGTCTTCGCTGTCGCCCGGCTCCAAGATGCACTGCCGGTAGTCTTTGGCCACATCAAGGTTCAGGGGGCCTTCGGTGCGGAAACGTTCCCAAGCGTCGGCTTCGAGCACTTGCGCCAACAGATAAGTGTAATAACCACAAGAATATTGCGCGTTGTCGAAGATGTGTTTGAAGTAAGGACTCCTGTAACGGAACTGCACCTCGCGCGGCATGCCCAAGCGACGCGCTACCGAGCGTTCAAACTTCTCCACGTTAATGCTGTCGCACCAGTTCAGTTTGTGCCACTCAATATCGAGCAGCGCGGCTCCCACCAGCTCGGTGGTCATGAAACCCTGATTAAATTTGGACGACTCTAAGATTTTGTCAACCAGCTCTTGGGGAATCACTTCGCCCGTCAGATAATGACGAGCATAGTTTTTCAGGATTTCCGGTTCGTAGGCCCAATGCTCGTTGAGTTGCGAGGGCATTTCCACGAGGTCGCGATCCACATTGGTTCCCGAAAGTCCGCGGAATGGCGCTGTGGTGAGCATCCCTTGCAAGGCATGGCCGAACTCATGGAAAAGGGTTTCCACTTGGTCGATGCTCAAAAGCGAAGGAGCGTCCTTTGTGGGCGGATTGAAGCTTGCCACATTGAACACAATGGGGCGCACGCTTTGCCCCTCATAGTTGTATTCAGAGCAGAACTCACTCATCCATGCTCCTTGCGCCTTTGTGGCACGAGGATAATAGTCGGTCATGAAAACGGCAAGATGCTTGCCTTGCGCGTCGCGCACGTCATACACCGTCACCTCCGGGTTGTATTTGGGCGCGTCTTTCATTTCGGTGAATGTGATGCCATACAAGCGATTGGCCAAGTAGAAAATGCCATTGTTCACCACACTTTTCAGTTCGAAGTAGGGACGCACTTGCTCTTCGCTGAAATTATATTTTTCCTGCTTCACTTTAGCGGCATAATAGTAGTAATCCCACGGCTCGATGCTGAAGCTGCCCCCGTGAGCGTTGGCATAGGCCTGCATGTCGGCCACTTCCTCGTGCACTTTCTTCACGGCAGGTCGCCAAATTTGCATGAGCAAATCTTCGGCACGCTCCACGGTGTGAGCCATGACGGGATCGATGGCATAGTCGGCAAACGACACATAGCCGAGCAGTTGGGCCTTGCGCTGGCGCAAACGAATGAGCTGGTTGATGATGTCGCTATTGTCCCACTGGTTGCCTCTGCTTCCGGTGGCGGTATAGGTCTGATACATTTTCTGGCGCAGCTCACGACTATCGGCATCGCCCAGCACAGCAAGTCGTGTGGCTCCCGAAGCGGTGAATGCCCACTGACCTTGTTTGCCTTTCTCCTCGGCCAGTTTGGCGGCATCGTCGATGGTCGCTTGCGACAAGCCGGCCAGTTGTGCCTTGTCGGAAACCCAAATGATGTTGTTGGCGATTTCCTGCATCACGTTGTTGTTGAAGGCAAGCTGCAGCTCCGCCTCGCGCCGATTGATTTCTTTGAGCGTGTCTTTGAGTGCGGCATCGAGCAATGCGCCGTTGCGCACCATGCGCTTATAATATTTCTCCGTGAGGCGTTGCTGAACGGGAGTCAGCCCCAACGTGGCGGCTTGGTCGTGAACGGCCTTGATGCGGGCAAACAGTGCCTCGTTCATCATGATTTCATCGCTTTGCGCGGTGAACATGGGCATCAACTGCTCGGCCAACTCATGCATTTGCGGCGTGTTGTCGCTCTCGACGAGGGCTGCAAACACATATTCAACCTTGTTGAGAATCTCTCCGCTGTTGTCAAGGGCGAGCACCGTGTTGTCAAACGTGGGAGCGGCCGTGTTGTTCACGATTTCGCTGATTTGCTGGTTTTGCTGCTCAATGCCGGCTTGCAACGCGGGCAAATAGTGCTCATACTTGATTTTCTCAAAAGGCGGAATCCCATACTTGGTCGTATAGGCCGCAAGAAATGGATTTTGCTGTTTCACTTTTTTCTTGGTTGCGCCGGTTGCGCTTAACGCCACGCAAATCACGGCAAGTAGCAGAATAAGAGATAATTTTTTCATCGCTATGGAAAGTTTGTTTTAATCGTGCATGCGCAGGGCAAAGGTGGCTATCTGCGGATAATGGTCGCTGTCGCCGGCGCGGTGACGCGCAATGCTTGTGGCTTGCATGTTGCCCCGATACAGAATGTGGTCGATTTTGAAGTAGAACCGGTCGCTGTTGTAGGTGTTGGCGGGCCACCATCCGCATTCGGCAAACGCGTCGTGCATATCGTGGCCGCAAATGGTGCGATAGCTGAACGAGCCCGGCGTGTCGTTGAAGTCGCCACACACGATCACGTTGGCCGGTGTGCTGGGGTCGTCCAGCACTGTCCTCACCAGCTGAGCTTCGTTGGCTCGGCGCTGGAACGCTCGCTTCAGCTTGCTCATGAGCGAATGTTTCACTTGGCTCACGTCGGCCCGACCTTGCAGGCGATTGCCGGTCAGGCGACGATACAGTTGCTTGTCGTCGCTTGAAAGCCCTATCGACTGCAGGTGCAAGTTGATGATGCGCAACGGTGTGCCCTGAATGTCCACATCGAAGGCTTTGGCGTAAAAATGGTATTCGCTGTTGATGTCATCGGGCGAGCCAAATCCATGTTTCAGCGTGGTGTCTTGATACACCGTGTAGGGCCGTTTCGACAAAATAATCAGGTCGTGATAGCCATGTGAATGATAAGGATATTTCTGCTCAATCTCAGCTTTCATGGGCTGAATCTGAGGCAGGTCGGTAAAATCATGCGGTCCCAACGCGCCCTCTTGCAGCAGCACAAAATCGGCATTTTGCCGCAGGATGTAGCGCATGGTTTCTCCGTCGCCCTCAAATCCTTTCACGTTATAGGTCATCACCGAGAAAGACATGTCGGCATCCTCGACGGCACGCTCGCCCTTGAAAGGTGCCGACAGCCTCAATGCGGGCCACGACAGGGCGATGCAAAGGGCCACCACGCCGGCCGCCCGCCATTTGCGTGCAATGAGGCACACCACCAGCCAGCCGCCCACCAGTAGCGATATGACGGGCAACGCGAGGCACAGAATGGCCGGCAAAGCCCAAGAGCGTGGGTCGATGTGCCCACCGTGGGCCGATGCGAGAAGCAACAATCCGGCCGCCCAGCTGATGAGAGTGAATAACCGTTTCATCGCGCAATCAGTTGTTTGGAGTGCGTGAGGCGTTGAAAAGAATCTCTCGCTCGCTTGCTGTGAGCGAGCCATAACCGGAACGCTTGATTTTGTCGAGCACGGCATCCACCTCGGCTTCGGTGGGATGAGGGTGGGGGGCTTGCGTTTGCTTGCGCCATGCCGTGCCACCAATGGGCGTGCCCGGGCCTCGGCGACGCGGCCTGAAGAGAGATGCCGCTGCATCGAGAGTGGCATTGAGCCAGCGCGTGATGTCCACTCCACGACGCATGCTCAAAGCGAAAAAGGCGCCCACCAGCGCTCCGCCCAAGTGTGCAAGATGGCCGCCGGCATTGAGTGTTTCGAAGTTGAGCATGTCGATAAACACAGTGATGATGGCCACCCATTTGAGCGATATGTCGCCCAGAAACAGAAGGCTGATTTTATAGTTGGGGGCCCAAATGGCTATGCCCACCACAATGGCCATCACGGCAGCCGAAGCCCCCACCAGATAGCCGTGGGTGCCCGAAAAAGCGGGCAACATATTGTAGGCTATAAGATAGAGGGCACCGCCGCCCAAACCGCCCAGCAAGTACAGACCGTTGAGCTGCTTTTCGGTGAAATATTCGGTGAAAATGCGTCCTAACCAGTAGAGCCAAAGCATGTTGAACAAAATGTGCCACACATCGTGATGCGCATACATGTAGGTGATGAGCGTCCACGGTTTGTGCAGTAGCTCGTGGGGCTGCGAGGGAAGCTCTATCCATTTGAGCACGACCTGTGCGTCCCATCCCAAGAGGAATGCGATGAGCAAAGTGGCCGTGAGCAAGAGAAATACGGCCACATTAATATAAATGATGCGCAGCAAAATCGTGCCTTGAAGGTAGCGCCGCCTGATGTCGTCAATAATAGCCATTTCTGCGTTTGAGTGTTCCTGAACGTTTCCAATACCAAATGAGGATGAAGCCCACAATCATGCCACCTAAGTGGGCGAAGTGCGCCACGCTATCCATTCTGCCTGTCACGCCGAAGTACAGCTCAAACAGACCGTAGCCCAGAACCATCCATTTTGCCTTGACAGGAATAGGGATGAAAAAGAGATACATGGGCATGTTGGGGAAGAGCATGGCAAAGGCGATGAGGATGCCAAACACCGCACCCGAAGCTCCCACGGTGATGAGCGAATCGATGAAGACATGCATGTTGCTGTTCAGCTCGCCGGTGGCCATCCACTGCCACACGGCCTCGGTGGTGGTGTGGTTGAGGGCTGCCATTGCGGCCACATAGGTGGACTGCCACGAAAACTCCCACACCAGCTCTTGAGCCAGTGCCGCGCCCAAGCCGCACGACAAATAGAAGAACAAGAAATGCTTCATGCCCATCACCCGCTCTAACACGACACCAAACATCCAAAGCGAGAACATATTGAAGAATATGTGGGCCGGACCGCTTGTGTCGTGCATGAACATGTAGCTCACCACTTGCACGGGCTTGAAATCGGAACTGCGCCAGAAATGCAGTCCTAAAATATTTTCAAGGTCAATCAGTCCTGTGCGTCGCAGCACAATGGTGGCTAACCAAAACAAGATGTTGATGATGATCAAATTCTTGGTAACAGGGGGGATGGAAGCTAAAAATGAACCTCTATTATTCATTGCTGATGGCATCTTGATTCTTTTTCACAATAATGATGCAAAATTAAAGAAAAACTCTCTCTCTGCCGCCAGATTGCCTGCAAATCATAGTTTTTTTAGTAAAAATCGCATTTTTTTTAGATTTTTTTTTGGCAAACACATTCTTTTGCCTATATTTGCCCGTAGAAAACCAATTTTATTCAATAACAATTTTTTATTAACAGACCATTATGAACAAAACTGAATTAGTAAATGCTATTGCCGCCGAGGCAAAGTTGACCAAGGTTCAGGCTAAGGCTGCCCTCGACGCAACCCTCAAAGCCGTAACAGAAGCTCTCGTGAAAGGTGATAAGGTGGCTCTTATCGGTTTCGGAACTTTCGCAGTGAATGAAAAAGCTGCTCGCACGGGCGTGAACCCCGCAACGGGCAAGAAGATTCAAATCGCTGCCAAGAAGGTTGTGAAATTCAAAGCTGGCGCAGAATTGGCCGACAAGGTGAAATAACACCTGCCCCAACCGCTAAAAAGAATAAGGCTCAGTCATCTTTTGGCTGAGCTTTTTGCTTGCGGCAGAGCATAATAATGGCAATTTTGCGTTTTTTTTGAATTATATGTTTTTCTTTAGAAAAAGAATCGCTAAATTTGTATGCTCTTAATGGGGCACGCTTAAAAACAAAAATAACTACCCAATATTCACTAACATTAAACGACTATGAACATGAAGATTACTCATTCATCGTGGTTGCGTGGCACAGCCCTCGGGCTGATGACTTTGCTGGCTGTGACAGCTGTGCAGGCGGCAAGCATCACTCACGACGGCATCAACTACACCACAAGTGGCACCAACGCCACGGTGGCCAAGTACACGATCAACAAGTCCACCAAGGACACCGTGTGGTACAAAGGCGACATCGTGATTCCGGCCACCTTTGAAGAGGGCGGCATCACCTACACCGTGGTAGCCACCGCGGCAAACTCATTCTTGGATTGCAAGGAACTGACCTCGCTGGTGCTTCCCGAAACTTGCGTCACCATTGGTCGCAACAGTTTCAAAGGCTGCACGGCCCTCAAAGTCAGCCCCATTCCTGTGACGGCAACCAGTTTTGGTACCGGCATCTTTAACGGATGCTCGAGCTTGGAAGAAATCACCATTCCCTATGGTTGGACCAAGATGGTGAGCGAAGAATTGTCGGGTTGCCCCATTAAAAAAATAATTTATGGCGACACCGAGGCTGCCATCGAAACCATGCTGGACATGTTTGGAAAAGATGCTGATGCCCGCTTGGCTGTTAAAACCATCGAGGAAATCTACATTGGCCGCCCCATCGACGCTACCAAGTACACCAATGCGCAGCAACCTTTCCACAACCTCACTGCGCTGAAAAAAGTCACGTTTGGTGGCTATGCTACATCCATTGCCGGCACCATGTTTCAAGGCTGTACGGCTCTCACCGAGGTCGTTTTTGCCGAGGGCAACAAGATCGCTTCGATTGGAGATGGTGCCTTTGCAAGCTGCACCAGCCTGCCCGCCATTGCGCTTCCCGAGGCTGTCACCACCATCCCTACCAACGTGTTTAGCGGTTGCAAGGCTCTCAGCAGCATCACCATGGGCAATGGTGTGACCTCGATTGGCGCAACGGCGTTCTACAACACGGGCCTTACCAGCTTCACTTTCCCTGAGGCACTCACCATCATTGGTGCCAACGCTTTCCAGAACAGTAAACTGGCCGGCGACGTGGTGCTCCCCGCTAATGTGACGAGCATCGGCTCGCAGGCTTTTACCGGCACAAAACTCACCGGCATCTCGATTCCTGCTGCCACCAGTAGCATTGGCAACGCTGCCTTTGCCCCCATCACAACCCTCAAGAACATCACTTTGGCCGAGGGCAACACGGCTTTTGGTCTTGTGAACGGCATCCTGACCGCCAATGACGGCAAGCGCTTGCTGGTTACCGCACACCAGAATGAGAACGCTTTGACCTCAATCAATAATGATATGATTGAGTCGGTTGATGATTATGGCTTCGCGTTCTCTCCCATGACGACGGTGTCGCTTCACTCTTTGAAGACGCTGGGCAACTATGCATTCTATAAAGCTCAACTCAATGATTTCACGCTGACCAACGACGTGACTGTGGGCCAAAACGTGTTCAGCGAGGCTGCGCTGAAGAGCATCACGATTGCCGAGGGTCGCAATGAGATTCCTCAAGGTCTGTGTGCCGGTTGCCCCGAATTGGAAACCGTGAGCCTGCCCTCGACCACCACCAATATCATGCGTGAAGCATTCGCCAACTGCCCGAAACTCACCAATATGGAGCTTCCCGCCAATGTGAACTACATGGAGCCGGGTGCTGTGCCCGCAGCCATCAAGGCCCTGCGCGTGCTCAATCCTAACACGCCCGCTCTGGCTGCTGGAGTGTTCTCCGTCAGCCAAAACGAGGTGGAATGCAAGGTGGCCGCAACGTCGGTCGATAAATTCAAGGCCGCTTCGCAGTGGCAATACCTTAATATCGTGGGCGATGCCACTATCGAGGCAGGCAACTCTACGCTGGGCTGCCCCACGGGTTTGTATTTTGCCACTACCGATGGCAAGCTCATGTATAAAGATGAGCAGGGCAACATCGTCGACACCAAATTTAACGCCGGCGAACATGCTTTCACGCTGCAAAGCTACAAGAACCGCATTTATGTGGCTGTGGCCGGGCACACCTACACTTATCAGAACCCCGACCTTCCTCTGGGCGACGGTGAGCTGTTCTATGTGAACAACACCAACGGTATCTTCTACCGTGTGACGGTGCTTAATAACGTGGGTGGCAAACCCTCGGAAGACCCCTTCACGATGTACATCGACTCTACGGCCAATACTATCTACATTGCCGACCGCAACGTGGGTGTGCACGAAATGAGTGCCGACACCACCGGCCTCTATGGCACGCAGCCGTTCTTGTTCCAAAACCAGTGGTTGCCGTTCTATAACGACTTCATCAGCTGGGGTGCCATCACAGGTGGTTTCACTCTCGATAGCCACGGCATCTTCTGGCGTAGCACCAAGTTTAATGGCGTGGGTCTGCTTCGCTTCACGAAGGCCGACATCTATCCCGATGGCAACATCACCGGCAAACCGGTGCGCTATAAGAAACTCTTTGCCGACGACATCATCAAGACGTTCTATCTGGATGAGAAGCACGGTTACCTCTACCTGAACCTGATGAAAGATCACAATGGCGCATGCGCTCCCGGTATTTACCGCATCGCTCTCAACAAACTTGAGAATGCCGATGGCAGTGACCTTGAGGGCAACGACATGATTAAGATGGCCGACTGCGAACTCATTGACGATTCACCCATTTCTCGTGAAGGTAACGCCAATGGCGAAGCCAGCGGTGAGGTACCCAATGTGGCTCAAATCACCAGCGATGGCGAGAACATCTATTGGAGCTACATTGCTCCCGATAGCGACGACGACGCTCTCACAGGCAGCGTGAAGCTGGATGCTTCTAATCCCCTGCACAAGAGTGGCATCAAGAGCATCAAGGCCGATGCTGAAACTCCCGTGGTGCAATTTGCCGTTGAGGGTGTGAAGGCTTATGGTTTGGCCGGTGCTACTTATGTGCCCGACGTGAAGCCCAGCAAACAGGGCGACGTGAACGGCGACGGCGAGGTGGATGTGAACGACGTGAACATCCTCATCAACATCGTGCTGGGCAAAGATGCCGCCAGCAAGTATGAGGGCCGTGCCAACGTGGACGGCGCAGGCGATGTGGACGTGACCGACGTGAACACGCTCATCAACCTTGTGCTTGGTAAATAAATCTTGACGAAGATATATTCTACGAAAGAGGGTCGCGAATTTTCGCGACCCTCTTTCGTAGTAATTGTCAATCAAAAATAATATGTAATCTGTTACATATTATGCGAAGTTGGCGGCTATGGCTTCGGCTATCGCGGCCATCTCCTGCGAATCGAGTCGCAGCTTAGCCTTGCGGAAGTCCATGTCGCTTTCTTGATTCAGCGGCACAAGATGAATGTGGCAATGAGGCACTTCCATGCCTAAAACGGCAATGCCTACCCGCTTGCACGGCACCGCTTTCTTTAACGCCAGAGCCACCCTGCGGGCAAAGGCCCACAGACCTTGATATTCCTCTTCAGAAAGCTCCATCATATAGTCTACTTCGTGCTTGGGAATGACGAGTGTGTGGCCTTTTGCCATGGGGCTGATGTCGAGAAACGCATAGTAGTTTTCGTTCTCGGCCACTTTATAGCTGGGAATTTCTCCCGCAACGATTTTGCTGAATACAGATGCCATGACCTTGTGAATCGTTAGGGGTGATTAAACGGCGATGTCGAGAATCTCAAACTTCATGATGCCGGCCGGAGCCTTCACCTCAACCACTTCTCCTTTTTTGTGGCCCAGCAGGCCTTTTGCGATGGGAGTGGTGATGGAAATTTTGCCTTCACGCAGATTCGACTCTGTTTCGGTCACAATCGTGTAGGTCATCTGTGTGCCATTGGCGATGTTTTTAATGGTGACCCGCGTGAGCAGCTGCACTTCATCGGTGCTGATTTTCGACTCATCGATGATGCGGGCACCGGCCACCAGTGCTTTCAGTTCGGCTATCTTGGCCTCCAAGATGCCCTGTCGTTCTTTTGCGGCATCATATTCGGCATTTTCACTTAAATCTCCTTTGTCGCGTGCTTCGGCAATGGCACGAATCACCTCCGGGCGCTCCTCGTTCTCGAGGCGTGCCAGCTCGGCCATTTTCTTGTCGTAACCCTCTTGGGTCATGTAACTTATTGCCATAATATCAAATTGTTTTCAATTTTTCGTTAGCAAAAAATAGAAGAATCTCATCACCTTTCAGCTGAGACTCCCCATGATTCATTGTTATAATTTCGCTACAAAGATAGCACAATGTTTTCAATCCAAACAAATTCGGGTGTTAATTTTCAAAATTATTAACTTAACGCTTCCACGATTTCAGTAGCTGATGAGCGCTCACAGTGAGGCTGATGAGTACCAATGCAATGGCTAAAACCACACAATGTGCCTGCATGGAGGCTACCACGCCACCCACGGCGGCCACCGCCCAGCACATGCCGCCCACACTGCCCCGTGAGAGGGAAAGCCCATAGCGCACATAATACACATAGGCCACGATGATGGTATAGATGACATACCACGCTAAGAAGGAAAGACCCAGACCTGTGAGGCCCCAAAGATGATAGAATGACACATTGAGCGCAAGCCCTATGGCTGCGCTGGCGACTTCGGTCACCACATAGGTGCGGCCATCGCCTTTGGCCAGCATCACAAACGACATGCACCACGAGATGGCTCTGAACAGCGCGCCAAGCATTCCCCACGAAACCATATCGATAATCGTAATGAAATCGGCTCGATAGAGCAGCACGACAATCCACTCGCGCAGCACGATAAACAGTGCCACCACAGGAACCATAACCAGCAAAGTGACATTCAGTTCTTGCGAAACGAACACACGCAGCCGTTCGCGGTGCGACACCACGCGGGCCAACCGTGGATAATATTCCATACCTAAGGCCGAAAGAATCAGCCCGGTGTATTTGATGATGAGTGTGTAGCCGGCTTGATAGTAGCCCACCGCTTGTGTGCCGGCATGGTGGTTGAGCCAAGCATTGAACACATAGCTGGCGAGGATGGACGCAAATGTGCCGATGGTCATGAAGATACCCAGCCTTACGAAGTCGCGCCCCACCGTCAGCGTCTGCACCCGTGTGGCTTTGGCGGCAGGATAAGCCTTGTTGCGCAAGAACCACAAGGCCAGCGCGGTGGCCACGGCATAGGCGAGAATGGAGGGCAGCACGCTGCGCTCGCGCAATCCATAAAAAAGCGGAATTGACGCCAGCAGACCGGCCACTGTGCCCCATAGATTGGCGGTGGCTAATCGCCGCAGTTGTGAGGAGCCTTGCAGCACGGCCTGTTCGCCATTGCTCAGGGTGCCTAGTAGCACCGCTATGCTCAGCGCCACAAATCCCCACACATATTCGGTGTTGCCAAAAGTGATTTGGCTCAGTAGGGGAGAGAGCAGCAATGTGAGCAATGCACCGGCTAGCCCTAACCAAAACGACCAGCGACGAACCACGGTAATGACTAATGCGAGCCGCTGGCGATTGCCAGTTTCGAGGGCTTGGGAAATGTCGCGCACACTGCTGTTGCGCACTCCCAGACCCGCCGCGGTATTGATCATCTCAAGGGCATTGTTAAACAAGCCAAACAGCCCTACGCCCACGGGGCCAATCCACAAAGCCACCAGCTTGGTGCGCACAATCGAGCACAGCACGCCCAAGATTTGCACGCCGCCAAAAAGCCCCATGGCTTTCATGACCATTTGTGATAGGTTGTCGCGTTTTGCCATATCGTGTCGGAGGGGAGCTCAGGGCAAATCTGCCACGTCTAACTCAAAAATTTGGGCGGCCACACCTCGTCCGCCCAACCTTGTCTTTTGCTGCGCGAGTGTGCGGTTCAAGTACAGGCCGTGTTGCTCATTCGACGTTCCAAAATCAAAATAACGCAAACCCTCTTGGGCCATCAGACTGATGAGCCGGTCAAAAAGAAGGGTGAGGGCTTTGGCTTCACGCCCGCGGGGCGAAGCGGCGATGTATTGGCAATGGGCCACCGTGCCGGAGATATACATCAGCACACCGGCCAGCAGCTCTCCGCTCAGCGAGGCGGTGTAGAGCTTGATGTTGGAGGGGAAACGTGATTGGAGCAATCGCATTTCTGCTGCCGTGTGCACCGGAACGGTATTGTGGCGTTCTTTGAGCACTGCCGACAACAGCTGCCAATAACCGTCGAGGTCTTCGCTGCGTGCCACCGTTATGCCGCTGCGCAACGCCGCGTTCACGGCACTCCGGCTGCCTCTGTTCAGTGGAAGAGGGCAGCGCAGGTCGATAGTCGTGCTGATGTCACATTCCACGAGTTTTGCTCCTTGTCGCCACAGGGCATAAATGTCTTCTTCGGCGGGATACTGATGGTAGATGTGAGGAATGGCCTTATAGATGAGTCTTTTGAATCCATGGGTACGCAAATACTGGACCATTTGCTCCATCACATCGAGCATCACGGGCGCGTCAGCACGCTTGGCGGGCATCACCCAGCCACCATAGGTGAGCCCCTTGTGAGAGAATAGGGTAGGGCCTTCGCTGTTGGCCGGCATGACGGCAATCAGGCGACCTTCGTCATAGGCCATGAGAGAATGGTCGGTGAAGCGGTCGCTATGGTAATCCATGTATTCGCGCAGCAGGAGAAAAGTGCCGTTGCGCGACTTTTCCACCAGCTGGTTCCACTCGTCGTGTAGCCGGGAATCATATTTCTTGATGACCATCATTGTTGCTCCATAATTGAAACGATTTGATGCCCGTCGATGCGTTTGTAGTTGGATGGCATCGTCGTGTCGATATTCACGTTCTCATTCCATTTGAGTCGGTTCAGGTCCAGCTCAATGATGAATTCATTGCCTTTGATGAGAGCTTTCACCTGCACATGAGTGGCCACTTGGCCTGCCGGAGTGTTCTGCACGTCGTCATAGTGGGCAAGATAGGGCACATCTTTTCGAGGCACAATCTCAAGGGCCGATATATGACCCTGCTGCGTGACGTGAAACCCATAGGTGAAGTCGTGCGGCTGCTCATTGGGGGTGAGGGTGAAATGGTCGTCGCCGGCCTGTGCCGACACCATGTCGCTATTGTCGTCGCTGAGCGTGCCACTGCCTATCACGAAAGCTCGGCCCAAAAACACGTCTTGCAAGGTGCCCACTGTGATGGGCACGCCATTGGTGATGAGCGAAACGTTCTCGGCAATGTAGCGTTTGTGATATTTATCGACAACCAGAAGACTGTCGCCGGTGATGAGGAGCTTGCCCACCTCAATGCCCAGTAATGGACGCAGCGATATGTAGATGGATTGGTTCTTGACCATGCGCAGCGTCATGCTGCTGGAGAACGATTGCTTGCCGCCCAAGCGCACCGTGCCGCTCGCTTGCAGCGTGTTCCAGTCGAGCTGATTGGCTGCCACCATAGCCGGCACGAGGCTGGCATCGGTGGCAGGTGTTATGATGGTGGTGCTCGTGCCGTTGCCTGTGCTGTCGGGGTAGGCGACGGCGTTTTGAGCACTGCGACATGCGCTGACGCTCGAGAGGAAGACACTGGCGATGGTTATGCCCGAAAGCAAAATATGGTGGTGTGCTTTCATCTGTTTATTTGGTGCTGTTGATTTTACGTTTGATTTCATCGTTGTCCGAGTCCAAAGCGAGTGCCTTTTTCCATTGCTCCACAGCTTGCTCGTGCTCACCGGTGGCTTCGAGTATGTCGCCATAGTGATCATAGAGGTCGGCGCTGGGCTCGTCGCTATGCTCAATGGCACTTTTTATGTAGAGCAAGGCCATCGGGTAGTCTTTCTTTTTATAGAATACCCACGCGTAGGTGTCGATGAAGGTGCCGTTTTCGGGATTCATTTTCACAGCTGTGGCGGCCATTCGCTCGGCTTTGTCGAGTTCTTTGTCGGTCAGCGAGAGGAAATAGGCATAGTTGTTCATCGTCCCGCTGTTGAAAGGGTTGAGCTGCAGCGATTTCTCATAAGAAGCAAAAGCTGTGGCCGTGTCGCCTTTCTCAAAATAAGCGTCGCCCATGCCACAATAAAGGTCGCTCAGCGTTTCCACATCAAGACTGTCGGTCTTCTCGATGGCAATGCGATAAGTGTCAAGCGCTTTGTCATATTGCTTCATCTGAAAATAAGCCGGAGCGATGTAGCGATACAGGTCCATGCTGTCGGGGTTATATTCCAGAGCTTTCTCGGCGGCGGCAAGTGCTGCGGGCGTGTTGTCGTCCATCATATTGATGAGCATGAGCCGCCGCCATGCCTGCGCGTCGGTGGGCTCAATGTCGAGCACATAGCCCAGCTGCTCGGCAGCCGCCTTAAAATCTTTGCGAGCCACCAGATAGTCGCTATATAAATTATGTATCTCCGGCTCATGGGGATGCTGGGCAACGAGCACATTCATCAGCGTGTCGATGCGGGCCGTTGAGTCGCCCGCGCTCATGAGTGTGCGCGTGTAGTCGAGCAGCACGTCCATTTTGCTGTCCACATCAAGGTTTTCATTCATCAATGCCAGCCTCACCTGACTGTCGTAGGCGGCCGAGTCGCCTCGCTGATGATAAAACCGTGCTTTAGCCAGATAGGTGTAGCCGTTGTCGGGCTCGGCTTGCTGAGCGCAGTCAAGGTAATGAAGTGCGCTGTCGGGCATCTCGAGCTGCTGCATGAGCGTGCTCATCGTCAGGCAATACATCACATTTTGTGGAGCCGTGGCCAGCAAGGCTCTCATTTCGCTCAGAGCCGATGCGCTGTCGTTCAGCGCAAGATAATTGCTCACTTTTCTCGTGGTGACTTGCAGGGAGGGCCCGTGCAGAGCCACAATGGAATCGTAGGTGGCGTTAGAGCCTGTGAAATCACCGTTTTGCGCTTGTGCGTGAGCCAATCTTACTTGCAATTCTATCTTGTTGGGGTTGCGCCGGCTCAGCAGCTCAATGGCGCGCAGAGCCTCCTCGCGATGGCCGGTCATCATACAGGCATCGCAATAATAGGTGGTTTCATAGTAGTCGTCGGGCGACTCGTTGAAGTGCTTCTTCATCAGCGCGATGGCCTGCTCGCTCCGGGTGCGAGTCAGGTTTTCCATCGAGAGCATGCTGGCGCCTAAATGAAACGCTATGCTGGTGTTGGTCGTGTCGAGCGAATAGGCATACTTGAGCAAGTCGAAGTAGGCATCGTTCTCGTCGGCATACTTATATTTCTGTGCCTCAAAGAAGATGTATTGTGCTTTGGTCTTGTCTTGCACAGGAATCTCCTTTTTGCCGCTGCCCCACGCGAGGTGGGCGGCCAAGAAGGCTAAAATGAACGTGAAAATGCAGGTGCGCTTCATGTCTTCAGGTCAATTGCTTGTGGCTACCCAATTATTTTGTTCCCGTGTGGCCGAAACCGCCGTCACCCCGCTCGGTGTCATCAAGCGTTTCCACCTCAACCCAGCACGCGTTCTCATGACGCGCCACCACCAGCTGGCACACTCGCTCACCGTCCTCAATGGTTTGGCTCTCATTGCCCAGATTGACGAGGATGACGCACACCTCACCTCTATAATCGGCGTCGATGGTGCCCGGAGAGTTGAGCACGGTAAGACCCCGCTTGATGGCAAGGCCGCTGCGAGGCCGCACTTGGCACTCATAGCCGGCGGGCAACGCCATATAGATTCCCGTGTGAATGAGCGCGCGCTCCAATGGGGCGAGGGTGATGGGCTCTTCAAGCCATGCCCGCAAATCCATGCCTGCACTCAGAGGGGTGCTATACCGGGGCCATGGGTGCGGCCCACGGTTGATGACGCGTATTTTAACGTGATTGTCCATATTCTTTTTCATTTGCGACCCCTTTGTGCGGGGGCCAACATTCCCAATTTTATTAAACTAACCGCAAAGATAGTCATTTTATTGTAATAATAGCCCTTTTGCTCCACACCAATTCGATGCCGATGTTAGGCGGCTCATAATTTATTTGTACCTTTGCGGTGTTGTTTGATACACCTTAATAATATATATAACGTGAATTTCATTAAAACAGATATCGAAGGGGTTTGGATCATTGAGCCGATGCGCCATGGCGACGCGCGCGGCTACTTCAGCGAAGTGTTCAGGTTGGATTTGTTTCGCCAGCATGTGGGCAACGTTGAGTTTGTTCAGGACAACGAGTCGTTTTCCACGCGTGGCGTGCTGCGCGGGCTGCATTACCAGCGCGGCGAGTGGAGTCAGGCCAAGTTGGTGAGGGTGTCGCAAGGCACCGTGCTCGACGTGGCCGTCGACCTGCGTGGCGGCAGCCCCACCTATGGCCGTCATGTGGCAGTGGAGTTGAGCGCCGAGAACGGCCGCCAGCTGTTCATCCCTCGTGGGTTCGCGCATGGCTTTGTGGTGTTGAGCGAGGTGGCGCAGTTCCAATACAAGGTGGATAACGTGTATAGGCCGCAGGCCGAGGCCACGTTGAAGTTCGATGACCCCGATTTGGGCATTGATTGGCGTTTGCCGCAGGCCGATCTGCTCCTGAGCGAGAAAGACAGGTTGGGAGCTTCGTTAAAAAACACTAAACCATTTTAATGGATATAAAATTTCGGTCAATCTTAAAATCATTGAGAGATACGAGATTATGGAATGAAGGGGGAGCCACACGGCTCCTTTTCTTCTTGTGATGGGAGAAAAAAGTTTGAAAAACATTTGGCTATTAAGGAATTAGTGCGTATCTTTGCAACGCTTTTTGCGAGCAAACTGCGCGAAATCGTTCACTAATCGATTGATTATGTGAGTGATAGTCGTGCTTTGGGCTGCGCAAAGGTGCCAATTAAACTATATTAAAAACTAAAGTAAAACAACTAACTAAGATGCCAACAATTCAGCAATTAGTAAGAAAAGGCCGCACTTCGCTGGAAAGCAACAGCAAATCGCCCGCCCTCGACTCTTGTCCTCAACGTCGTGGCGTGTGCGTGCGCGTCTACACCACCACCCCCAAAAAGCCTAACTCGGCTATGCGCAAGGTGGCTCGTGTGCGCCTCACCAATGGAAAAGAAGTGAACTCGTACATCCCCGGAGAGGGACACAACCTGCAAGAGCACAGCATCGTGATGGTGCGTGGCGGTCGTGTGAAAGACCTTCCCGGTGTGCGCTACCACATCGTGCGTGGCACGCTTGACACCGCAGGTGTCGCAGGCCGCACACAGCGTCGCAGCAAATACGGTGCCAAACGTCCCAAAGCTGCTAAAAAGTAATTCACTCTCAAAGCAAAGAGAGGCCTTTGATTGCTAAACAAAGACAAACAAAAGATTTAACTTAGTTTTTGATTTTATTGGTGACGATTACTGGTTGAGTAAATGCTCGTAGCGACGGGCGTTGAAGAACAAAGACGAAAACAACCAAGCGGACAAAAACTACAATTTTTGATTAAAAATGAGAAAGGCTAAGCCAAAAAAACGGATCATCCTTCCCGATCCTAAGTTCGGTGATGTGCGCGTGACTAAATTCGTGAATCACCTCATGTACGACGGCAAGAAGAACACTTCTTACCGCATCTTCTACAGCGCTCTCGACATCGTGGGCAAGAAGATGGCAAGCGAGGAGAAGACTCCTCTTGAGATTTGGAAACAAGCGCTGGAGAAGGTCACTCCCCAAGTGGAGGTGAAGAGCCGCCGTGTGGGTGGCGCTACATTCCAAGTGCCTACCGAAATCCGCCCCGACCGCAAAGAGTCGGTGTCAATGAAAAACCTCATCATCTTCGCACGCAAGCGCGGCGGCAAAACGATGGCCGACAAGCTCGCTGCCGAAATCATGGACGCATACAATGAGCAGGGTGGCGCATTCAAGCGCAAAGAGGACATGCACCGCATGGCCGAGGCTAACCGCGCATTCGCTCACTTCCGTTTCTAAATTGACAACACAATTCGGAGAACGTAATGGCTGACCATCAACTGAAATATACGCGCAACATCGGCATCATGGCTCACATCGATGCCGGCAAAACCACCACCTCTGAGCGCATCCTCTACTACACTGGCCTGACCCACAAAATCGGTGAGGTGCACGACGGTGCCGCTACGATGGACTGGATGGAGCAGGAGCAGGAGCGAGGCATCACAATCACCTCGGCCGCTACCACCGCGCACTGGAACTATCAGGGTCAGAAATACAAGATCAACTTAATTGACACTCCGGGACACGTCGACTTCACCGTTGAGGTGGAGCGCTCTTTGCGTGTGCTCGACGGCGCAATCGCCACGTTCTGCGCGGTGGGCGGCGTGGAGCCGCAAAGCGAAACCGTGTGGCGGCAGGCCGATAAGTACAATGTGCCGCGCATTGCCTATGTGAACAAAATGGATCGCTCGGGTGCCAACTATCTGGAGGTGGCCCGCCAGATGCACGACATCTTGGGTGCCAACCCGTGCCCCATTGAGCTGCCCATCGGTGCCGAGGAAACTTTCAAAGGCGTGATTGACCTGATCACGATGAAAGCCCTCTATTGGCACGACGAAACGATGGGTGCCGAGTATGAAGTGGGTGAAATTCCCGCCGACTTGCTCGACGAGGCGCAAGACTACCGCGACCAAATGCTGGAGAAGATAGCCGACCACGACGACGACCTGATGGCTAAGTATCTCGATGCCCCCGAAACAATCACGGAGGACGAGATTCGCCGCGCACTGCGTGCCGCCACCCTCAAGATGGAGGTGGTGCCCATGCTGTGCGGAAGCTCCTTCAAAAACAAGGGAGTGCAGCCGCTGCTTGATGCCGTGTGCGCCTACCTGCCGAGCCCTGAAGACGCAGCCGAGGTCACCGGCCATCTGCCCGGCGACAACGACCGCATTGAGCGCCGCAAACCGCTCCCCACCGAGCCAATGTGCGCTCTCGTGTTCAAGATTGCCACCGACCCCTATGTGGGACGTTTGGTGTTCTTCCGCGTCTATTCAGGCTCGATTGCCGCAGGTTCTTACGTGTTCAATAGCCGCTCAGGCAAGAAAGAGCGCATATCGCGCCTGTTCCAGATGCACAGCAACCACCAGAACCCCATGGAGGTGATTGGCTGCGGCGACATCGGAGCCGGCGTGGGCTTCAAAGACGTGCGCACGGGCGACACACTTTGCAGCGAGGATCACCCCATAGTGCTTGAGGCCATGGACTTCCCCGACCCCGTGCTGGGAATCGCCGTTGAGCCTAAGACGCAAAACGACCTTGACCGTCTGGGCGTGGGCTTGCAGAAACTTGCCGAGGAAGACCCCACATTCCAAGTCGAAACAAACGAGGAAACGGGACAAACCATCATCCGAGGCATGGGCGAGCTGCACCTCGACATCATCATTGACCGCTTGCGCCGTGAGTTCAAGGTGGAATGTAATCAGGGACGTCCGCAGGTCACCTATAAGGAGAGCATCACGCAGCCCGTTGAGTTGCGCGAAGTGTTCAAAAAGCAAACGGGTGGCCGAGGCAAGTTTGCCGACATCATCTGCCGCGTGGAGCCGGTGGACGACGACTTTGAAGGCACGCTGCAATTTGTGGATGAAGTGAAGGGCGGCAATATTCCTAAAGAATATATCCCCGCAATTCAAAAAGGCTTCACGGCAGCAATGCGCAGCGGTGTGCTGGCAGGCTATCCTGTTGAGCAGCTCAAGGTGACTCTCATCGATGGCTCCTTCCACCCCGTGGACAGCGACCAGCTCTCGTTTGAGCTTTGCGCCATGCAGGCCTTCCGCAACGCCTGCGTCAAGGCCAAACCCATCTTGCTTGAACCAATCATGAAGGTGGAGGTGGTGACCCCCGAAGAAAGCATGGGCGACGTCATCGGCGACCTCAACAAGCGCCGTGGCCAAGTCGAAGGCATGGAAAGCAGCCGCAGCGGTGCCCGCATCGTCAAGGCCAAAGCTCCCCTTGCCGAGATGTTTGGCTATGTGACCGCACTGCGCACCATCACTTCGGGTCGCGCAACGAGCACGATGTCGTTCTCGCACTACGCCGAGGTGAGCCGCACCATCGCCGAGAAAGTGCTTTCTGAGTGTCAGGGAAGAGTAGATTTATTAAAGTAAAATTCTTTTTTAATTAAAAATATGAGCCAAAAAATGAGAATCAAACTGATATCTTACGATCACAATCTGGTCGACAAGTCGGCCGAGAGAATCGTGAGAACGGTGAAGGCAACCGGTGCAACGGTGAGCGGTCCTATCCCCCTGCCCACGCACAAACGCATCTTCACTGTGAACCGTTCGACTTTCGTCAACAAAAAATCGCGTGAGCAATTCCAACTGTCGGCCTACAAGCGACTGATTGACATCTACAGCTCAACGGCAAAGACCGTGGACGCTCTGATGAAGCTTGAATTGCCCAGCGGAGTAGA
>JAFVCX010000074.1 GCA_017478855.1 Muribaculaceae bacterium
CCGCGGTCTTCCACGTCTATCATGGGAATGAGGTCTTGAGTGTGCTTGGGGGCCACGCTGATGAAGTGGGCGGCTTGCTCGGTCACGGGCGACGTGGTGGTGAGGTAGTGGTAGCTGCCCACGAGCAAGCCCCGGCGGCGCGCCGCGGTGAGGTTGGCCATGTAGTGCGGCGAGGTGTAGGTGACCCCTTCGGTGGCCTTGATATAGGCAATGCGTATGTCCTTGTTGGCCGTCACCTTGTCCCAATCAATGAGGCCTTGGTGGCTCGACACGTCGATGCCGTCGAGCAAGGCCGAGGAATCGCGTGCCGCCATCGGCGGCCGGCTCGCACGCTCGGCCCGCCTGCCGCCACAGCCGGCCACAAGCATGGCCACCACCGCGATGAGGAAGAAGTGGCTGGGCTTGATGTGAGGCATGGCGATGGAGCTGAGGTGCATGGATGGGGGGTGGTTAGTCGTTGTCGGCCGACGACTTATTGGTTTTTTTTGCGCTTGGCTGGCTGCTTGGTGCCACTGCCCGCGCCTTGCTTTGGTTTTGACTTTGCTGCTTTTGCTGCTGGAGCTTGTTGAGCTGCTGTTGCTTTTTTTCTTGCTGCGCGTTTTGCTGGTTTTGCTCCGGCTGGTTTTGCTGCTGCTTGGCCTTTTCGCGCTGCTCTATCCACTTGCGACGCTGCTCGGCTTTTTCCTGCTTGAGCCTTTCCTGCTCGGCTTGCTCCTCGATGAGTTTTTGCTCCTTGGCTTTGGCTTGCTCGAGTTGCAGCCTTTCGCGCTCGGCCTTGAGTTTCTGCGCTTTTTCGCGCTCCTGTTGCTCCTGCCGTTGCTTGCGCAGCCTTTCTTGCTCCTTGAGCTGTTTCTCTTTGAGCAGCTGCTCTTCGTGTTGCTTTTGCTGCTGGGCCTTTTGCTGGCGTTCTTGCTGCAGCCGCTTGGCTTCTTCCTGCTTTTTCTGCTCGTCTTGCGCTAACTTCTGCGCCCGCTCCTGTGCTTTGCGCTCCTTTTCCTGTTTTTTTTTCAGCTCTTGCTCCTGTTTTTTCGACATTTTGGGAGCCTCTTTGATTTGCACGTTCTCGGGCTTCTCACGGTTGCGATCCACCATCTCGGCCGTGCTGCGGTTGCGGCGTTGCAGGCGGTTGCCGGCAATGGTGATGTCGGCCAGCGAGCGGCCTTTGTTGAAGCGGCTCAAATCCACGCAGGGGCCAATGCCGTCGATGTGCCCTTTCTCGCTGAACTGCCACATCACCCAGTCGTTGCCCGATTTGAGCGACGGCTCGGCGGCCGAGTAGCGCGCGATGAAAAGGGGGTAGATGTTGAACGCCCGCCCTAAGAAGTTGTCGTAGAACGAGCTGCTGGTGTAAATCATGGGGCGGCAGCCGTAATGCTCTTCCACCAAATCGGCAAAGAGCTTGAGCGAGTCGCGCAGCTGCTGGGTGGTCCATCCCTGCCGCACCTCAATGTCGATGAGTGGCAGCAGGTCTTGCTCGTGCTTCTTGACGGTGTTCTTGAAGTTGTCGAATTGTTCCTGTATGCGCGAGCCGGTGCGCAGAAAGTGGTAGCTGCCCACTTTGATGCCATGCTTGCGGGCCTGCTCCAGATTTTCGCGGTAGAGCGAGCTGACGTAGGTGGCTCCCTCGGTGGCCTTGATGTAGACGTATTTCACCTTCTTGTCGCGGGCCACCCGCGCCCAGTCGATGCGCTTCTGATGGTCGCTCACATCGATGCCGTCGTAGTGTGTGTCGAGCGGCGTGTCGGCTCGGGGTGGCTGCTGCTCATCTTGCTGTTCCTCGCCGGCGCGGTTGCCCGCTGCGTCCTTCTTGTCGCCTGCGGCAAATGCCGTGGCAGCAATCAGGCAGGCAAAGAGTATGAGCAGATAACGACGCATATTTTTTCGGTTAGCGACTGCAAAGATAGTGATTTCTTCGTGAAAAGCCGTGTGGCCGGTGGATTTTTTCAAAATATTAGCGCATGAGCCGCCCCACCACGGGCATGCGGGCCAGCATGCGCCCCATGTGCTCGCGCTTGGCCACCACACCGCAAAACAGCGCCAGCAAAAACAGGCGATAGGCCATGCGCAGCCACACATGATTCACCGTCACCACAAGAGCCGCCGCCGTGAGCAGTGCCGCCAGCAGGGCATAAAGCCCCATGTCGCGCAGCGGGAAGTTCACGGGATAGTAGCGCTGGCTCATAAAGTAGCTGATGAGCATGGCTGTGCCATAGGCGGCCACACCGGCCCAAGCACAGGCCATGTAGCCATAGTGGGGAATGAACAGCACGTCCACAAGCACCAGCATGAGGCATCCTATACTCGAAATGACGGCTCCCCAGAGGGTGCGGTCGGTGAGTTTGTACCAAAACGAGAGGTTGAAATAGAGTCCCATCATGATTTCGGCGGCCATGACGATGGGCACCACCTTCAGGCCCACCCAGTAGTCGGGCGCGATGATGAACTTAAGCAGGTCGATGCCCGCAATCACCGCCAAGAAGGCGATGAGGGTGAAAATGAGGAAATACTTGGTGGCAGTGGCCTGCATGGCCTTGTTCTCGGCCTCATTGGCCTTGTTGCGGTTGTTGCCAAAGACGAAGGGCTCGTAGGCATAGCGAAACGCTTGCGTGATGAGGGCCATAATCATGGCAATCTTGATGGCCGCGCCATAGATGCCGAGCTGGCTGGCTGTTTCCACAGCATCGCCCGGATAGATGAAAGGGAAAATGATTTGCGAGGCCGACTGGTTGATGACACCGGCCACGCTCAGAATGAGTATGGGCCAGCTGTAGCCCAGCATGCGCCGCAAGAGGGGGGCTCTCCACTGCAATGAAGCATCGGCCAGCTCGCGCCACATGCACGGCATCACCGCGACCACGCAGGCGAGGTTCAGATAGAACACATATCCCACACCCACCGCGGGGTCGTAGATGCCGCTCACCCATGTGGGGTGCACGGCATAGATGGCTGGCAAGGCCACAAAGTAGAGCAGGTTAAGTCCGATGTTGAGGAAGATGAACAGCAACTTCAAGGCGGCGAACTTCACAGCTTTCTTCTTGTAGCGCAGATAGGCGAAGATGATGGCTTGGAAAGCATCGAGAGCCACCACAATGGCCATGGCGATGATGTAGGACGGGTGCTGCGCATAGGCCATGCCCATGGCCGGCGCAATCCAGCCGATGCAACTCACCACCAGCAGCACAAAGAGCAGTGAGGTGCAGCCCACGGTGATGAGCGTGGTGCTATACACCTGCCGAGGGTCTTCGTCGTCGCTATTGGCATAGCGGAAAAAGGTGGTTTCCATGCCATAGGTGAGAATGGCCAGCAGCAGGGCAGTGTAGGCATAAGCGTTGGTCACAATGCCGTAGTCGCCGCTGGCGGCGGTCATCTTGGCCGTGTAGAGCGGCACGAGCAGATAGTTGAGGAAACGCCCCACAATGCTGCTCAAGCCATAGATGGCAGTGTCTTTTGCCAAAGATTTGAGATTGGCCATGCGTGTGTGAGTTGGGTGGGTAATTCAGAATAAGGAGTTTTCGCGCTGAGGCAGGTCGCGATGCAGGTGGGTATAAGCCAACTGGGTCACTTCGCGCCCTCGCGGCGTGCGCTTGATGAAGCCCTCCTTGATAAGATAGGGTTCATACACTTCCTCCACGGTGCCCGGGTCTTCGCTCAAGGCTGTGGCGATGGTGCTGATGCCCACCGGACCGCCATTGAACTTGTCGATGATGGTGAGCAAAATTTTGTTGTCAATCTCGTCAAGGCCATATTTGTCGATGTTGAGGGCCTCCAGCGCATAGCGGGCAATGGCGGTGTCCACCTTGCCGCTGCCTTTCACTTGGGCAAAGTCGCGCACACGGCGCAGCAGCGAGTTGGCGATGCGCGGTGTGCCACGGCTGCGCAAGGCTATCTCGCGGGCCGCATCGTCGGTGATGGGCACATCGAGCAGCCGTGCCGACCGCCTCACGATGTTTTCAAGCACCTCATGACCATAGTATTCCAAGTGGCAGTTGATGCCAAATCGTGCTCGCAGGGGCGAAGTGAGCAGGCCGCTGCGGGTGGTGGCACCAATGAGGGTGAATGGTGCCAGCGTGAGCTGCACCGACCGTGCTCCGGGGCCACGGTCTATCATGATGTCGATGCGGTAGTCCTCCATGGCCGAGTAGAGATATTCCTCCACGATGGGACTTAGGCGGTGAATTTCATCGATGAAGAGTACGTCGTTCTCGTCGAGCGAGGTGAGCAGACCGGCCAAGTCGCCGGGCTTATCAAGCACCGGACCCGATGTGACTTTGAATCCCACTCCAAGCTCGTTGGCAATGATGTTGCTCAACGTGGTTTTCCCAAGACCGGGAGGGCCATGAAACAAAATGTGGTCGAGAGCTTCGCCACGCATGCGTGCCGCCGCCACAAACACGCGCAAATTCTCAATGATCTTGTCTTGCCCGCTGAAGTCACCAAACCTCATGGGCCTTAATGCGCGTTCAAAATCTTGATCGGTACGGAGTTTTTCGTTGTGTATGTCAAATTCTTCAGGCATGATTTGCAAAATTAATGCAAGTTGAGCGAAACGCCAAATTTATTTGCATTTTCGGTCGTGGCGTGCCTTTCTGCGGCAGGCACCATGCAAGCTGGCAAGGCCCTTCATCAATGGTCGCTTGCGTGGACCGAAGGGCACCTTTCCTCGTAGTGACCCGGTGGTGGTCGCATCGCTTTCTGCCAACGAATCAAGAACTCCCCGAAATCTCTCGCATAAACGCAAAATACCGAAATAAACAGCATGTTTGATGAAATAAGTTTAATGATTATTAACAAAATTATCCGAATTTAGTTACCCGAAATCTGTAGCATATTGCAAATAATTAGTTAAATTTGCCGTGAATTCATAAAAGGTGCTAAAAATATGATGGAGCGAATAGACAATCTCGACAAAAAAATCCTTGAGATAATCATGAAGAATGCTCGCATCCCGTCGAAGGACGTGGCTGTGGAGTGCGGAGTTTCTCGTGCCGCTGTGCATCAGCGCATCCAGCGCATGATCGACATGAATGTAATCACGGGCTCAGGTTATCATGTGAACCCTAAGGCTCTGTGTTTTAGCACCTGCACTTATATTGGCCTGAATCTTGAACGAGGGTCGATGTATCGCGATGTAGTGCCCGAACTTGAAAAAATTCCCGAAGTGGTTGAGTGTCATTTCACTACCGGCAGCTACACGATGCTCATCAAACTTTACGCTCGCGACAACCAGCACCTCATGGAATTGCTCAACGGACGCATACAGCACATTCCGGGCGTGATGGCCACCGAAACGCTCATCTCGCTCGAAGAAAGTTTCTCCCGTGCGCTTCCCATCAACGTGGAGTGATTCTCCATGCGCCAAATATCAAGGCCGCATCACGCCTTTAAGGCAGCGTGATGCGGCTTCCCCTTTTGCCCGAAATGAAGACACCATGAAAAAACGGTCGTGGCCGCCCCCGAAAATGTCACTTGGCCGCCGTTCTGCGCCGTTTTTCACTCATTGAGCCTCGGTGTTGATTGCTGAAATTGATATTTGCTTCATATTCTGTGTGATGCAGACAGCTCAAGAGAATCTCCCGAATCTGATTAACGAATTTTAGTAGTAAAATGATAAGAAATTCTGCTACTGATTGTAATTTTGTAATTGATTTCTATCAACTAACCAAAATTTTTAATCAATGAGAAAGGTTTACAAAAAAATGGTCATGACGGCACTCTTGACCGCAAGTGTGGCCATGACCGCCAGCGCAGCATGGCAAGGCACCGACCAAGTGTTCACTGTCCCTTACAGTGAGAATTTCAACAACAGCGAGGCTGTGATTCGTCCCAACAATGAGTGCTACTATCCCGGCTGGACGATTATCACTCCAAACAAAAACAGCATGTTTCAATGCCGTGTCAACAGCACGCTCGACCCGCAGGGCGATGGCAACTATATGGTGGCCCGCGCTTATAGCGGTGCTCGCAATGACTGGGCCATTTCTCCGGCCATCACTCTGCGTGCCGGCACCAAATACACCGTGAGCCTGAAGTTCTTTGCCCCCGGTGGTGCCTCTAACAAACCTGAGTCGTTCAAACTCACCGTGGGAACCGACACCACCGAGGCCGCTCAGTCGACCGTCATTCTGGACTTGCCCAACGTGAACTACAAAGCATGGACTACCGTCACAGCCGAGTATACCCCGACCGCCGACGGCAACTACTACTTCGGTGTGAATAGCTACACGCCCAGCCGCGCCTACTTCATCGCCTTCGACGACTTCAAGGTGGAGGGTGCCGACGCGCTCGAGGCGCAGGCCAAGTTCTATGTTCCCACCGCTTTGTGGTCGGCCACCAGCACAGCCGAGGGTGGATTGCGCCTCTTGGCCGAAGGGCAGCCGCTGACCTTCATCAATCAGTCGGCTAACGCCACGGCCTATAGTTGGGTCACCGGTGGTAACCCCGGCGAGAGCACCGAAGAATCTCCTGTGGTCACCTATCCGGCCAGCGGTTCTTATAGCCCTGCCCTCACCGCCAGCAACGCATCGGGCAGCAACACCTTCAGCTTGCCGCTGAACATCAAGTTTGTCACCGACGGCGAGTATACCGATGATGTGACAAATCGCGCCTACGACGATGCTGAGAACGGTTCGCCCCTCTACCAGCAATATCACTATGTGGCCGGCATGAGTCGCTACTACACTAAGATTGCCGAGCGCTATGAGTTGCCCGAAGGCACCACTGCCACCGTCAACGACATCAAGGTGAGCGTCAACGATGCCGCCGTCACCATGCGTCAGCTGGGCTACGACGTTCCCATGACTTTGGCCATCTTAGGAGATGCCGATGGTCTGCCCGATGACAACAATGTCATCGCCACCTACGCCACCACCGTCTACACCCTCATGGGCGGCACCAGTGCTACCAACAAGGTGGCTCAGTATGTGATTGACCAGCCGGTGAAAGTGACGGGCAACTTCCACATCGTTCTGTCGATCGACGGCTTCTCGCCCAGTCTGCTTGACCACTTTGGCCTGAACACAATCACTCACCAAGAGGGCGAGAGCACCTTCTCGGCCTACTTCATTGCAGGTCGCATTGAGAATGTGGAAGGTTGGAACAAATTGGAGAATGTGGCCGGTGGCACGGCTTATAAAGGTTTGGGTGCATTGATATATCCTAATGTGACCTTCAACAGCTCATCGACCGGCCTCGAAAGCCTGACCCCGGCCGGCGAGGTGACCTCGGTGCGCTACTATGACCTGACGGGTCGCAGTGCCGCCACCCCGTTCCACGGCGTGAACATTGTGGTGAGCAATCATGCCGACGGCACAGTCACCACGGCCAAAATCATGAAGTAAAAACAAAGATTTTGAGCAAACACAACGCGGGTGAGCTTTATGACGAAGCTCGCCCGTGCTTTTTAATGATAGGGTCATGGCAATCCTGTCTATGCTTCCCGGCAATCGTTCAAGCTCGCCGCTCTGACGCGACTGCCGCCCCTCCGATTCAGGTGCTATTAAAATATTCCTTTGATTTTTTTGTAATCAAGGGTGAATTCTTCGTATCTTTGCATGATTGAAAAAGTCATTGTAACCACTAATTAATCACAAAACTTGATGCCTATGATATTATAACACCAAAAAAGACATAAAATAAGGAGCGTTAGCTTTAATTCTTGTATTCTGAAAATTGGGGAATTTGAAGATGCAACCAAGAATGAGAGACCAATGCTCATGCCGATTGGCATGGACTTTTACTCGGATATAGTTGCAATGGCTGTCCCCAATACCACAGAATGCGTAGACGAAGTAAGTAGTCCACGTGCTTTATTTGTCACAAATCAACTGTAAGGGACTACATCATCAAACAATAAAACAACAACTGATTACAAATGAAAAGAAATTTGATTTTCGCGCTTTTATGCGTGTGCTCTCTGTTAGTTTTCGGACAAGACAAAGCTAAGTCCGACCGTGAAATCCAAATGCATTATGGTCGCTCATCATGCGCCATTAAAGGTGGTGAAGAAGGAAAGATGTATGTGGCCATCATCAAGTCGGGTCACTCAATGAAAGAAGTGGTGGCTACCACGGTCAAGTTCCTTGACCAATATGGCTTTGTGAATGCCAAAGAGGTGAAGATTAATGAAATTGATGAGTCCGCTTCAGAGTATGTGGTACCGTTCTGCTTCGTGCAGACCGTCTTCCATGCGTCGATGAGAGAAATGCTTCCGGTGGCATTGTTTGGAAACCTGCGATTTGCGTTTAATGATGATGGCAGCGTGATGATTGTGGTGCAAGATTTGAAATCCGATTATTTGGCGGTGAAAACTTCCAAGCAGTCCAACAAGGCAGCCTATGATAAATTCGTAGAGGAGCTGGTGATATCCAATATTGCAAATTCGTTCATGAGTAAAGTGGTGGTATGGGCTAACACATCGCCCGAAGAGCGTAAGAATTTTTACAAGAAAGCTCACGAATACCTTTCGAGTGAGGTGGATAGAATCAACGTTTATAATGCCATGGTGCAGGCGGGCGACGCATGGTGGATGGATGCTGCCAGCATTCTTGCTTATCTTGAAACTCACTCGATGCCGGGTGGGAACTATAAGGCCAAATGGGTGAAGTCCAGCGTAATCCCTGAAGAAAGACTCATAGAAATCTCTGAAAAACGCTGGGACAAACAAGTGCGCCGTAACTTCGACACGATTTTCAAGATGCTGGCCGAGTTGTTAGAGGGTGAAATTATCGGCATTCAAGAAGACGGCACTCTCACATGGACTGTGGTGGATGGTTTGCTGGTACCCACCAATTCCAAGCAGCAAAAGAAATACCTGAAAGAAAAGAAGTCGTTCTACGACGTAGAGTAATCTGATGCCAAACCATGTGGAATAAAAACTTATTGGCGACCCTGACGCTTTGTGCCGTTGCCATCGTTGCTACGGCACAGGGCTTTGAGTCGTTGCGGCGAACCACTGTGGCCGAAACGAAGGCTTCTCCCACGCTGGCGGCTTTTCTCGACCAAAATGATGCCGAGGGACTGCGCTCTTTTTTGAAAGCTAATCCCCATTCAGTCAATGATGGTACGCTAAAGTGCGCCATAAAGACTGGAGCCCGCCGCATGAAGTCGCTCCTCTACGATGCTGTGGAGCGTACCCTCGCAGGACAGGTATCGCCCGACGTGCCTGCTGTCGTTCTGCAGGCTGGTGCCTCGTTCACAACGGCTTTTGAGGGAAAGACCCCCATTTATCTGGTTCTGGATTATCTGGCGCGGCACAAGAAAAGCGAGTGCGCCACGGCCGAACAGCTTCTGCAATCATTTGTGGAACGGAGTGACTTTGATGCCAATATGCGTTACCGCTCGCTTCTGCCACCATTGGCCTACCTGATTCGAGAGAACTATCAGTTTCTGGGCAACCGATTCAGTGCCGACTACATTTCCGACAACGCGCTGCGCACACTCATCGAGCACGGTGCATCAATCAATACCTATAACACCGATGGAGGCACGCTGATGGCTTTTGCCACGGCCACCAACAATGAATACATGCAAAGCTACATTATTGGCAACGGGATTGACCTAACCCATGCCGACCAATCGGGCAATGATGACATCTACAGGACCATCGATGCGGGCAATTTGCCGTTACTCAGGCAGATGATTGAGCGCGCTCATGTGAAAGTGGATATAAACACGTTGAAAAACAACACGGCCGATGTGCGTCAGCGTTATTCCGAACTGTATGATTTCTTGGCCACGCACTGTGCCCGGCAGGCGCAAGGCTATGACGAAGTGACGCTTTTTCGCCAGCGATTCGACGACAAAAAGCCGCTTGTGCAGCAAAAGTATGAAACACTGGCCGAGGCCGAGGCCAAGGGTGCCACTTCTTTCGCTCATTTCATGCGCGTGCAAGAACGTTATCCCGGAACTGAAAGCTTGCTGAATGGCCGCAAGTTGGAAATCTATCACGGCGACTGCTCGCAACTCGCAGCTCTTTACCAGCGCACGGTGCAGGTGGCGGAGGCTGGGGGCACGATGAAACACGAGAAAACGGCGAGTACATTTCTGGACACTTATACCAAGCGTTATCACTATGACCCAGATAGAAAAGCCGAATTGGCGCAAGAAGTAGAGAACTTCTTGCAAGTGAGTGATGCGTTGCAGGTCCAAAGTAGCCCTGATCGATATTGGGAATGGTTTGTGAATTTCTTAAATATCCGCACAAAACCTAAGTTCTATTCCGATAAAGTTAATCAAGACAAAGACTTGCTGGAACGCGGCATGTACATAGCTTCGACTGGAAGCATTATCAAAGCTTACTCTAATTACTATGAAAGGAATGCTGGAGTGCTGTCGGGCATGTATTCAAAGCTTCGTTCCGATGTGGAGGAGGCCGTTTTGGCTTATAACAATGCGGTTTCAGAGCATAACGCGCAAACAACAGCATCTCGTGCGCGCGCTTCTGCCGAACGAAGCCGGCGAGAAACAGAGGAAAGGCAAGACCAAGCCATCGAAGACATGGGAGTGCCCGACTATAAGGTGGAGTCCGATTGGCGAGAAGTCTTAATCTCCGCACTCAACTATGGTGCCGAAGAAATCATGGAGATTCGCTTCACTGACCCTTATAAAAAAGTCACGATAGGTCGCCGCAATACAGGCAATGGATATGTGTATCGAGCGTGGAACGTGGGCTACGAATATAAGACCCTTTCTGATGCCATCACGGCGGCTTATGTCTATGCTAAATATGAAAAAGTGAGGCAGACCGGCAGGTACCGTGGTTGATGGCAACGGAATGGCTTCACCGCGGCGTGAGGCTGAAGATGAAAGCTTTCCTAAAAAGTAAGGCCGCACCCTGCGCTTGCGTGCAGAAGGGTGCGGCCTGTTCCTTGATAGGAAAAGCGTTGCTTGCTTTATCCCATAGATATTGAAGAATCAATATTCTTCGGCATCGAAGAAGAAATCGTCGTCGGTGCTGGGATAGTCGGGCCAGATTTCTTCAATCGACTCGTAAGTGTCGCCTTCGTCCTCTATTTCCTGCAGGTTTTCAATCACCTCAAGGGGTGCGCCACTGCGCACGGCATAGTCGATGAGTTCTTCCTTGGTTGCGGGCCATGGCGCGTCTTCAAGCTTGGTGGCTAATTCAAGTGTCCAATACATACGCTATTCTGATTATACCTGTTGATAAAAAGTGTGCAAAAGTAGTAAAAGTTTTGACATTATTGCCAAATCTTGCAAACATTATGCGTTTTTATCCCAATAAATTTCCTCAAACTGGTTGTGGATGTTGTTGAATCGAGCGAAAATGAAGAAGAAATCGCTCAATCGGTTCAGGTATTGAATCACAAGCGGATTGACCGCGGCCTCTTTTGAGAGCGACACCACACGCCGCTCGGCGCGCCGCGTGACGGTGCGGCACACGTCGCACAAGGCGCTCAGCCGGCTGCCGCCGGGCAAAATGAAGCCGTGCATAGGAGGCAGCTCGGCATCCATCGCGTCGATTTTCGCTTCTAGCTCTCGCACGTCGGCCTCGGTCAAGCCAAAGACGGGAGTATCGGGCGTAGTGCTTTCGGTGGCAAGATAAGCCCCGATGTTAAACAGCTTGTTTTGGATTTTGTGCACGAAGTCGTGCATGCCCTTAATGTCGAGTTTGCTGTTGTGGGCCAGTAGTCCCATTTGAGCATTCAGCTCGTCGATGGTGCCGTAGGCCTCAACCCTCAGGTCATCTTTGCTCACACGCTTCCCGCCCACGAGCGATGTCATGCCTTTGTCGCCGGTGAGGGTGTAGACTTTACTTTTCATAACACTTTCCATAATTAGTTAATAATTCAATCATTTCAGAAGTATTTTTTGCCTCAAGGCAAAGTTCCATAATGTGCTTGCCGCGTGCAAAGGGCGAGGCGGCCATTTGCCGCAGCTGCGCCAGTTGTGCGTCATACATGCCATTGACATTTGCAATAATGACGCCACGGCGAGTGTCGCCGTTCACCACCAGCTGCGACAGAGTGGCAATCCACTCGTCGATGGTGCCTAATCCGCCCGGAAGTACCACAAAGGCATCGCTCAGCTCAATCATGCGACTCTTGCGCTCGCTCAAGTCGCGGGTGACGATGGTTTCGTCCACCACCTCGCTGTCGACTCTATGCCGAAACGCCTCGATGTTGACACCCACGACGCGCGCGCCGCAGTCGTGGGCGTTTTGTGCCACCACATGCATCAGGCCGGCTTTCACGCCGCCATACACGAGTGTGTGCCTGTTACGGCCCAGCCACTGGCCCAGTTGGGCGGCCATTTCCACATAGCTGTTGTCGAGGCCTTCGCAGGAGCTGCAATATACTGCAATTTTCATTGATGATGTTGTTTTTAGAGTGTTCGTTGATGAATAACGTGCGCCACCTGCTTGAAGGCGTAGTGATGCACCGTGCCGTCGGCATGCCGCAAACTCAGCGTGCCGTCAAGCTCCACGCCGGCGATGCTCGCTTGAATGAGGGTGCCGTCGGGCAGGGCAAAGGGGTGTGGCCGACCATCGTTGCGGTAGAGGTGCGCAAGATACTGCTCGTGCAGTTGCTGCTTCCACGTTTCGCGGTCGCCTTGCTCTTGCCTGAGCAAGAGCTCCATGCGCTCACACACTTGGCGCATCACCTCATCGGGACTCACCTCACGGCCGCTGATAAGTGTCAGTGAGGTGGGGTTGGGGGCATAGGGATCAAACTCCCGCTGGTTCACGTTGATGCCTATGCCTATCACGGCATAGTCCACCATGCGTCCGGCCAAAGAACACTCAATGAGCATGCCACACAACTTGTGGTCGCCATGATAGATGTCGTTGGGCCATTTGACCTTAATGTCCCGACCGGTGAGTTCGCCCAAAACCTGCGCCACTGCCACACTGGCAGCCTCGCTGATGACAAACTGTTCGCGGGCGGCGATCTCAGTGGGCTTGAACAGATAAGAAAACGTGGCATTCATACCCGGAGTGGCCAGCCAGCGGTTGCCTTTCTGCCCTCTGCCGGCCGTTTGGCAAGGCGTGTGAATGACGGTGCCGCCGGGCAGCTCGCGGGCCACTTTGAGCAAATAGGTGTTGGTCGATTCCACCTGTGCCAATTTGATGTAGCGGGGCATGGCGGGGAGGACGTGCTTATTCGTTGGGGAAAGTCAAGGTCACCAGTCGGGAGTCATCATCTTGCACGTTGATGTCCACGCGCACGGTGTCGTCGGGCAGCAATTCCTCGATGCGTTCAGGCCACTCAATCAGGCACACGGCTCCGCTGTCAAAATAGTCTTCCACGCCTATGTCTTCGGCCTCGGCCACATTTTCCAGCCGGTAGCAGTCAAAGTGATAGATGAGTTCGGCGGTGGTGTCGCTGCGATATTCATTGATGATGGCAAACGACGGCGAGTTGGTGACATCGGTTTCCACGCCCAAAGCGTGGCACAAGGCGTTGATGAACGTGGTTTTCCCTGCCCCCATCTGGCCATAGAAGGCAAAGACGGTGCTGTCGTCCATTTGTGCCATAAAGTCATGAGCGGCTTGCGGCAGGGCCTCGAGTGAATGGATGTTGATATGAATTTGTTTCATAAGAAATGTGATTGATGCGATGATTTTTTTATTTGGGCGATAGCGTCACCAGTGGCACGAGCATTTCTTCCATTGAGATGCCGCCATGCTGAAAGGTGTCGTTATAGTATTGCACATAGTAGTTGTAGTTGTTGGGATAGGCCATAAAGTCGCGGTTGGTGGCAAAGATATAGGAGGTGGACACGTTGGGCGACGGCAGCCCGAACCGCTGCGGGCGCAGAATCTCATACACTTGCTTGGGATTGTAGCTCAGATTCTTGCCCAACTTGTAGCGCAGGTTGGTGTTGGTGTTCTTGTCGCCCACAACTTTGATGGGATTGTTCACGCGAATGGTGCCGTGGTCGGTGGTGAGCACCACCTTAAACCCTTGCGCGGCCATAGCGCGAAGCACTTCTGAGGCATAGCTGTTGCGGAACCACGACTCGGTGAGCGAGCGATAGGCCTCATCGGTGTTGGCCAGCTCGCGAATCATCTTGCTCTCGGTGCGTGCGTGCGACAGCATGTCTACAAAATTAAACACCACCACGTTGAGGTCAAAGTTCTTGAACATGCCCATGTTCTGCACCAATTTCTCGCCGGCGGCCACATCGTTCACCTTGTTGTAGGAGAAGCGCACCTTGTAGCGGTAGCGGTCAAGCAGCGTTTGAATGAGGGGGGCCTCGTTCACATTCTTGCCTTCTTCAGAGTCCTCGTCCACCCAAAGGTCGGGAAACATGCGTTCGATGTCTATGGGCATCAACCCCGAAAAAATGGCGTTGCGGGCATATTGAGTGGCGGTGGGCAAGATGGTGGTGTAAAGCTGTTCGTTGTCCACGTTGAAGTGGTCGGCCAGCAAGGGACTGATGACGCGCCACTGGTCGAGACGAAAGTTATCAATGACCACGAAACACACTTTCTCTCCCTGCTTGAGCAAGGGCAGCACAGCTGTCTTGAACACCTCGTTGCTGCGCAAGGGGTGTTCGTCGCCGGTAATCCAATCCTCATAGCTGCGCTTGATGAATTTGCAGAAAGCCGAGTTGGCCTCATCTTTTTGTTGCTTGAGCATTTCAGTCATGCCGGTGTCGGCGCTGCTCAAGGTGAGCTCCCACCTCACAAGGGTGGTGTAGAGGGTATACCAGTCGTCGATGGTGCGTGCCGCCGATATCTGCTGGCTGATGTTCATGAATTCCTGCCGGTAGTCGCCGGTCACTTTCTGGGCCACTAAGGCGTCGCTGTGCAGGTTCTTTTTGATCGACAGCAAAATCTGCATGGGGTTCACCGGCTTAATCAAGTAGTCGGCAATTTCGCTGCCTATGGCTTGATTCATGATGTTTTCCTCTTCACTCTTGGTAATCATGATGACGGGCACGTTGGGCTGTGCGATCTTGATGCGTTGCAAAGCCTCAAGACCGCTAATGCCGGGCATGTTCTCGTCGAGGATCACAAGGTCGAAACGCTGCCCCGACATGGCGTCGAGCGCGTCGCGCCCATTGGTCACCGTCACCACTTCATAACCCTTATTGTTGAGAAACATGATGTGGGGTCGCAACAGGTCTATTTCATCGTCGGCCCACAGGATAACTTCTTTGCTCATGATGGTAGAATCTCGTGTTTCTTGCAGTGTTTTTTTAACTCAATTGCATGCCGGCATGCACAATCAAGCCCAGCACCGCAAGCAGAATGGCAATCACGATGACCGCCGCTATGCGAAACCGCAGGCTTGCCGGCTGGCGCCGGGTAGGGGCGTGCAGGCGATAGGAGGGCAACACAGGCTGCCACACCGCGTTGCTGCCGCTGGCCGGCTTGACGGGTGGTGGCGGTGTGGTGGCGGCAATGGTGGCCGCCGCAGAAATCACCGGAGGCTGTTTCGTGAGGGTTGCCTGCCGCTCTTGCTTCACGCTGGTGCCGCAGTAGGGGCAATAGTTGATGTCCCCTTGCAAGGCATGCCCGCAATGGGTGCAATAGTGTCGCTGCGGTTTGCGCGTGGTGGCCACAGGGGTGCGGTGCCCGGCAGGCAACTCAGCTTGGTGCTGGCTGTCGTAGGGCGTGAGGCACTGCGGGCACACCACCATGCCGCCTCGCAAAGAAAGTTCTTCTTGCGACACGTCAACGATTTTTCCGCATTGTGGGCACTTGGTGAGCATGACTGTTGTGTAGAATAACGGCAAAGATAGTGTTTTTTTGCCAACCTGCGGCCTATTTCACCTTTTTTGTGAAACCATCCCATCACCTCCACCGTATTCAAGATTGCGCAGAGTTAGGCGTAAGTCCACAAAAAGCAAATGCCACCACAACTTTATGGCAAGTAATGGTGGTATGTTGTAATCAGTTAAATGGTTGCATTAAAGACTTACCTTCTGGGTCTTGCGGATAATGCCATCGTAATATTGCACCACATATGCGCCCTTAGGCAAAGGCCTTGTGCTCATTTGCCTAACCCCATCTACTATTAGGCGACTCACCACCTGCCCAGCCATATTAATGACTTCCACTGTGCCGGAGGCCGAAGGCTGACTCGTCACCAGAATCATGCCGTCGGCAGCACTGATGGTTATGGGATAATCGTGAGTGGTGGCTGAGATAGCAGCAGGGCCAATTTGGTCGTACCAGCCGCGATATTCCACTTGACCGTCGGGGCCAATTACCCTCGCCAGTCCACGGGTGCGAGAACAATCGCAATAGACGATAAGTGTATTATATACGCCGGGAAAGCTTCCCACGAAATTACCGTCACAGCCAATGCCCTCAATGATGCAGCGATTCTCATAGCTGCCATTGAATGGAGAATAAGTGCTAATTACATGTTTTTTCCTCAGTTTTCCGTTGATTTCTATCATTTGATCTTCTTCGTGCGAGTTCAAGTTCACCACATCGTAGAAGTTGTCGAAATCATATAAAAGTAGTTACCCAATGCTTTCGGCGTTTTCGGTTGGTTTCCCGAAGCGTGTTCCATAAAGCACAAAGTCGTCGAAGGTATGCTCTTGTGGCCATACAAGGTAGACGCACTTGTTCTCTTCGCGCATCATGGCTATCAAATGTTCTTTTCCTTTGTGGGTTGCTATGAGCTTCTTGAATGTGATGCCGGCCAACGTCGTGTCGCCCCTAAACTCCATCGTATAAAGCTCTTTGTCGCAGTACAAATCGCTTATTTGGTCGCAAATAATGCTGGCGTTATAGTAATAATAAACCCATGTTACACCTTCGCGCACAAGAGGCACATATTCATATTCTTGCGCTGCTGCGGCACTCCAATTCGTGAGTGCAAACACAGCAGCCAGCATCAATTTGGAGGTAAAATTACGTATTTTCATATCAATGAAATCTTGAGAATTAATAAAATTCGATACTTATTTTGCGAGTACTTTGCTATCAATGGTCTTTCCTTCTTGCAGCAAAGCTATTACATAAGGGCCCATAGGAATTCCTTTTGTGGAGAGAGATGCGTCACTATTTCCTTCTGGGAATTCAATGGTAGATACGGTGCCTATACCTAATGTTGAAGCAATTGCTATAGCGGTTCCCTGTTTGGCCGGTGAGGTTAAGGTGACGGTAACGCAATCGCTTGTATCTTTTTTGATACTTTGAAATACAGGGTAGGGATAGGGTGTGACTCCTCCTTGTTCTTTGCCTGCTATTTCAACACATAGGGCAATACCTTCGATAATTTTGTCATCTGCATCGGTAATGCAAAGGTTGAATGAATGAGAAATGGAATCCAAATAATTGACCAAAACGTTTCTGCGAATTGTGAACAAAATGCTATCAACTTGATTTTTTTGCAAGATCAAACCATCAATACAGCTGCTATCAGAAAGCAAACGAATACGGTAGGGGGCATTCGCATCTTTTTCTATGGCAGTTCCCCTCCCTCCGGATTGCTCCCACGATGTAAATAATGAAGGTGATAGAATAACGCCAATGTCTGAACGCGTGAAAGCGCTGTGCGTCCAGTTGGTCATTTTAGAACTAATAATTTTGATTTTTAGAATGCTTGTGGTGTCTTCCTTTTGAATTAAAATAGGAAGTTTCACTTCTTTTCTTTTCGAAAAAAGATTTTCGGTAACGTCATCCATTAATGACCCATCATCTGGTCGAGCGATTTGAAGTTTTTTTATTGCGTAATGGTTGTTATATTCGACCGATGCTCGCATCCCTGGTGTTGTGTTGACAAGTGGTTCATGGGGTGCTGATAGTAGATTGTAATTAGATATGATGGCCAACACGCTAATAGGGACAATTCCGTTTAGCTGGTTTGACAAATTAATGAGATTTTGAGGTAACTCCCATTCTGTTTCAACAATAAACGAAGAATCTTGAGGAATGTCTTGATGTATATATTCAGAATGAAAAAGCCCAGACCTGCTAATGTCTCCATAAAGATTGGCATTATCAACGCCGATGGCGTTTATGGCCCAATAAAGATTCATCTTCTGTGTATCATGTAAGCAATCTTGATGACCTCGATTGTGAATACGAGTATAGACATATAGTTTGTGATTGCCGTTGATTCGTGGCTGCTCATGGGTTTGATGCAAAAAACCATCGGCTTGGTTCCTTATCCAGATGTCTGGGCTATTCCAAACAATATTAGAAGTACTATTGAAATGTAGGCCGGCATCAGTCTCATTGTCGCGGATATAGAGATCCTCTTCGCCGGGTATGTAATTAAGTGTTAATTCTTCGCCCAGCCAAGTCGTAGATGAATTGTATTGAGCGTGTTCCATGCTGATGTCATAATCGTCAACTGCAGGCAATTCGTAGTTGGCCTCTTTTGCATACTCAAAAGCTTCTGCCATGGAAATTTCATGATCGCCATTCGTGTCTGCGTCAACAGGATTACCATAATAGTCCAACCCACGAATTGCATTAGTCCATTTATGTAAGAAAAAAGCAAAACAAGGATCTCCGTAAGCACTCTCTTCTGCTCTGCATGCCGACATGACTACACTCTTAGGCGATTGTAAATCTTCTATTAAACCACCTCCATGGCAGCTGTTAATCACAAAAGTTTGGGTTTTTGATGGAACTCTATCAAACCACGATTTAAGAGTGTCGCCATAACAATATTGCCCATCGCTATCAAAAGAATGATGGCTTAATTTTATGTAAGTTTTCCCGTCGATTGTTTGGCCTCCATGTGTGTTAATTATAACCAATAGATGAGTGTCGTTGTCAATGTCAAAATACTCTGGATGATTAATTAAATCCTGTGTAATATCATATTGAACATTGTGTCCTCTCACATCACATTCACCATCGCCATCGAAATCAAAAGGTACTTGTTGATAAATGCCATGATCTGCATCAACCAAAATATCTTGCCCATTAAATCCATATCCAAGATAGGTCAAGATCCTTTCTTTGGGAATGTTATATTGCTGATGAAGAGTGTTGTATAAATATGCGGTATTGTTGTAGAAGGCGATAGAATTTGTTTTTGGGTTGTAGCCTCCAGCAATTATTATCACATATACTTTGTTGTGTTCTATTTCTGGAGGCATCCAGTGCCAAGGATAAGTGATTGTTCCTGAAACTGTGTCAGGCTCAAATGGAATAATTGACGACGGTTGAATGCCGTGCTGATTAGAAAATCCTTGTGTTTGAGATGGCGGAAAATGTCCTGTGAAGGAAAGTATTGGTACATTGGCGAGATCTTCAACGGTTTGCGGCAAATAATAATAGGAACAAGGATGAGCCCACATTTTGTTTTGCGGTTGTTCGTCAACAAAAACCAACCATTTGTCTATGCCTGGTTGAGTCCACGCTTCAGATGGCTGCGAAAGAATCTCGCAAGCATTTATATCGTTCTCAAGCGATGTTACATGTGACACATAATAGGTTTTAGTTTGATTGTTGGTTTGGAGGTTTTTGACAATTTGCAAAGCCGTGTAGCTATCTACGGTTTCAGCGTACCCTGCAAAGCAACAAATGATAGAAATTAATAATCCAAGAAGACTTTTCATAATAAATAGCGCTTGATTATTGCGACAAAGATAAAAATATTTTTAGAAAAAACAAATCAAAGGAGGAACAATTTTTAACAAGCATTTTTGGGATGGAGGTTTGGCAAAATGGGCAAAAAATGCCGCGAAATGAAAAAAAATAGAAGCATCGGGTTGCCATGTGGGAAGATTTTTATACTTTTGCAAGTCA
>JAFVCX010000075.1 GCA_017478855.1 Muribaculaceae bacterium
GCAAGCAGCTGGCAGTTCTTCGCCAGCACCATGGCGTTGCTCTTCGAGTGCTTCACAAGCACATTGGCCAGCAACAGGTCTTTTACCTGCGCTTCCGAAGGCCGCTTGCTCGTGACCGAGGTGAGCTGCTGAGGCGTTTCGGCCACGACATCGCGCTGCTGCACGAGGGCACCATTTAACGCCGAGCGGAATTGGCGACCGGGCAGCGACACATCTTTCATGGTCAGGATGATGCGATTTTTCTTTTGCTTCAGTATTTCGAGGGCCTCAGGTGTGTAGCCGGGGGCTATGCACACCTCAATGAACACCTTGTTCATCTCGGCCGCGGTGTCGGCATCAATCTCACGGTTAGCGATATGTATCCCGCCAAAAGCACTCACAGGGTCGCCTGCCAGCGCATCCTTGAACGCATCGACAAGGGTGTCGCGCACGGCAAGGCCACAGGCATTGTTGTGCTTGAGAATGGCAAAGGTAACTTCGTTGAAATCTTTTATCAACGCGACGGCCGCGTCGATGTCGAGCAGGTTGTTATAGGATATCTCCTTGCCATGCAGCTGGGTGAAGTTGTTTTCAAAATCACCATAGAAGAAACCGGCTTGATGCGGATTTTCGCCATAGCGCAGCGGCATGGGTGAATCGACAGCTATGCGCAGGGCACGGCCAGCCTGATTGTCGAAGTAATTAAAAATGTGACTATCGTAACGGCTCGACACGGCAAAAGCCATTGTGGCGAGCTCGCGACGCTGCTCAAGTGTGGTGGCGGCATCGCCATTGGCCTGAAGGTATTGCTGCAAGAGAGCATATTGCGCTTTGCTGGCCACGATGACCACATCGGCAAAGTTCTTGGCCGCCGCGCGAATGAGCGAGATTCCGCCGATGTCGATTTTTTCGATAATGTCGGCTTCGCTCGCCCCATTTGCCACCGTTTCTTCAAAAGGATATAGGTCAACAATTACAAGGTCAATTTCCGGGATATCATATTTCGAAATTTGCTCTTGGTCTTCGTTGTGGTCACGGCGATTCAGGATTCCGCCGAACACTTTCGGGTGCAACGTCTTGACACGTCCGCCGAGGATGCTGGGATAACCCGTTAAATCTTCTACCGCATCGCATTCATAACCCAAATCTTCAATGAAGTGCCGGGTGCCGCCCGTTGACAGGAATCGCACATGGTAGGCATGCAGCGCGGCTATTATTTCATCAAGTCCATCTTTGTGAAAAACAGAAATGAGCGCAGTCTTGATTTGTTTCTTATCTGACATCAATAATTATTTGCTTAATTCACTGAAATTCAACGTATAAAAAATAGTGCCGAAACGCACGCCGAGCGGGTTGTCTTGGCCATTAGCGGCACTACTGCCGCAATTTCTTTGCAAAGGTAATGCAATCCTAACGAAAAACAAAGCTGAAAAAGCAAGTTTTTTTATTTATTTTCGATGTGAAGCGTTGCGGCAAACAATCCTTCATTTTGCCAATTTGCCCAAAGGCAGCATCCCCCGTTAACCGAAAACCGTCATGCTCCAAATAGTTCCTCTCGCTCTTTTCTCGTCAGTTTCGACACTATGAGGTCGTGTGATCTTTTCACCAGCTGGCAAATCACATCATCGGGCACGTCGCTTTGGAAGTAGACGTCGTTCCAAAATTTTTTGTTCATGTGCCAAGCCGGACGCACGCCGTCGTAGCGAGCGCGTAGCTCGAGAGCCTCATCGGGCGTGGAGCGCACACAACAACGGTCGAACACCTCGATGTTCACATAGCAAAACCACTTTGAGCCCACATAGAAACAAAGCACCTCGCGACTATACGGATCCTTTACCGAGAGGAAAGGCATTTTCTCGGTCACACCTTGAAGCGACAGGCAAAATTCACGAAAATCTTCCACATTCATGTCTTTTTCCCATTTGAAACTCTTTCAGAGAAATTATAAAATGAACTTCTGACGACAAAAGTACAAAATTATCCAAGGGAGGCACATTTGGTTTTCACCGACCGATGGTTTTGCCCGGAGTTTCGTTTTTTGAAGAAAGCATAATGCTTATTTGAAAAATGTTTTGTACTTTTGCCACGTAATCATTAAATGAACTTTGACATGAAAGCAAAACTCGCATTATATAACGAAGTTGAGCCACAAATTGAGCCTATTGATGAGCACAAATTGGCCGTTGCCGACACAAAGCCAGCCCCTGCCGACGTGCCCAAGCAAGGCCTCTACATTGTGGACTATAAAACGCTCATGAAGCCCACGCTGATTGCGCTTCTCATTTTTGTGGTGTGGGCCATCGCCACATGGCTGCTGTGAGGAATAAATAGGTTTGCTCAACTTATTGGTTGATTGAACCTTGCATTTTTGCGTGATTTTTTTCGAAAAAAATATTGCGAAAAATGCTTGCGGGTTTCAAAAAAAGCAGTACCTTTGCAACGCATTTCGCAAAACGAGGCTCCTTAGCTCAATTGAATAGAGCGTTTGACTACGGATCAAAAGGTTACAGGTTTGAGTCCTGTAGGAGTCACCAAGAGGGTGTGTCAAGATAGGCACACTCTCTTTTTGTCTTGGGGCAAAAGATGGCTCCGCAAATATGGGTCGGTGGCGCATTCTAATGAGCAGTAACATTTGGGAAAGCTTCGAGGACAGCTTATCCTCACCCCCATTCTTATTGAGGGCAGGTTACATGTCTTCTAAAAACGACGTTGCTTTCTGCAAACAAAAGGACGAAAAAAAGAAAGTTGTGCCAAGCCATACTTGACACAACCGTTTTAAGAGTGAGGTCGCAAGCGGATTCGAACCGCTGTGCCCGGTTTTGCAGACCGGTGACTAAACCACTCATCCATGCGACCCGTTGCAAATTGCGAGTGCAAAGGTAATATGATTTTCTGGATTGGGCAACTTTAAGGACATTTTTTTGAGGATTTTTTTTGCGCCTTGTCGCGCATTTTGTCGCGGGTCGCTTCGCAGCAATCGTTATGCCCACCGTGACACGAGCATTCGCCTGCCGGGCGGCACTGCTCTTTGAGCGGGCAACCCGCGCATGCGGCAGATGCGTGACGATTGCCCTTAACTATGCGCAAGAAACGTTTCACCGCCACTGCGACAGCGATGGCCACAATCACAAGAGCCAATCCGGTTTGAAGCCATTCATTCATTGCTTTTCTGTTTTTTGCGTGTGGATTTGCTTTTTTGAGGCTTTGCCGGCTCTGCGCTCTCCACAATGATGGGACCACCATTATCACGCAGCACATTCATCACAACCTCATGCACCATTGTTTTCAACTCGGCTAAAAACTGTGTTGCGCTGAATTCTCCACGCTCTATCTGGCGCAGTTTGCTCTCCCACAATCCCGTGAGCTTGGCACTTTTGAGCAAAGGCTCCTGAATGGTGTCGATGAGCTGGCAACCGGCCTGCGTGGCACTCAGGCTTTTACGTTCTTTGTGAATGTAGCGGCGCTTGAACAACGTTTCGATAATGGCGGCGCGTGTAGAGGGTCGACCAATGCCATTTTCCTTCATGGCATCGCGCAAATCTTCATCGTCCACCGTCTTACCCGCCGTTTCCATAGCCCTCAGCAACGTGCCCTCGGTATAGGGCTTGGGTGGTTGGGTGCTTTTTTTGAGTAACGACGGCTCGTGTGGCCCGCTTTCGCCGGGTCGCATGGGCTGCATGGTACCATTGTCATCATCGGGTTGGTGAGCGCCATCGGCAGTGGTTGATGCACCGGCCTTGTTACTTTCTTTCTTGAAAAGCTCGCGCCACCCTTCTTTGAGTATCACTTTGCCGGTAGCCTTGAAGTCAAACTCGGCTATCTTAGCCATCACTGTGGTGGTGGCGAATTCACAATCAGGATAAAAAGCGGCGATAAAGCGCTTGGCCACGAGGTCGTAGACAAACTTTTCCTCGCGGCTCAAAGGCACGTTGCGCGGATTTACATTGGTGGGAATGATGGCATGGTGGTCGGTCACTTTGGAATTGTCGAACACCTTTTTGCTCTTGGGCAATTTGGACATGGCCAGCAACGGTCTGATGAGTGGGGCATAAGGCTCCATAGCTTGCAAGATGCCCGGCACTTTGGCGTAGATGTCTTCACTCAAATAGGTGGTGTCCACTCGCGGGTAGGTGGTCACCTTTTTCTCATAGAGTGACTGAATGATGCGCAAGGTGTCCTCAGCTGTGTAGGAAAACTTTTTGTTGCACTCCACCTGCAAGCTCGTGAGGTCGAATAAGCGCGGCGGAGCCTCTTTTCCTTATTTAGTTTCAACTTTGGTTACTGTGAGCTAACTTTCTTTGATGCGAGCTATCACTGTGCCGGCTTCTTCCTCGCTTTTGTAGCGGCCTTTTACAGAGTTGAAGGTAGCACCTTTATATAGCGTTTTGATTTCCCAATAGTCTTCGGGCACAAAATTTTCTATTTCGCGCTGGCGATTCACAATGAGAGCCAATGTGGGTGTTTGCACACGGCCTATCGACAGCACGTTGCGCGACTGGCCATACTTTTGCGAATAGAGTCGCGTGGCATTCATTCCCAGCAGCCAATCGCCAATGGCTCGCGAGAGGCCGGCGAAGTAGAGATTGTCGAAGTCGGCCGCGGGACGCAAATGCTCAAAGCCCTCACGGATACTTTCATCGGTGAGCGACGATATCCACAAGCGCTTCACCGGCTTGCCGCAACGAGCCTTCTGATAGACCCATCGCTGGATAAGCTCCCCCTCCTGCCCGGCATCGCCGCAATTAATCACCTCATCGGCACCGGCAATGAGGGTTTCTATCACATGAAACTGTTTTTTATAGCCCTCATCATCTATGAGCTTGATGCCGAATCGTGCCGGAATCATGGGCAAAGCGCTCAGACTCCATCGCCTCCACAATTCGGTGTAGTCGCCCGGCTCTTTGAGGGTACACAGATGCCCGAAAGTCCACGTCACCTGATAGCCGGTGCCCTCGAAGTAACCCTCACGTCGCGTGGTTGCCCCCACAATGGCTGCGATATCGCGTGCCACACTCGGTTTCTCTGTCACACACACTTTCATTTTGCAAGACAATGTTTATTCGGCTTCAATTTTAATCCTTTACTCCAAAACCGTGCAGGACGTTTTGCCTATTATTGCTTGGTGAGGGATTTGGCCTCTTCCCACAAAGCGTCCATCTCGGCCAATGTCATTTCGTTGAGTCGCCGACCTTGTTCCTTAGCTCGCGCCTCGATGTAGTTGAAACGGCCGATGAACTTGCGGTTGGTCTTCTCAAGCGCATTGTCGGGGCGCACACCATAGAGCCGTGCGGCATTGACCACAGCAAACAGCAAATCGCCAAATTCTTGTTCAAGGTCGTCGGCATTGCCACTGCGCATTTCGGCCTCCACTTCGTCCAGCTCCTCGCGCACTTTCTGCCACACATCCTCACGTTTCTCCCAATCAAAGCCCACATTAGATGCTTTTTCTTGCACACGCTCGGCCTTGATGAGCGAGGGCAACGATGCGGGCACGCCACTCAAGATAGTCTTGTTGCCATCTTTCTCTTTGGTCTTGATGACTTCCCAGTTTTGCAACACCTCGGCGGCACTATTAGCTTTTTCCTCGCCATACACATGCGGATGGCGGAAGATGAGCTTGTCGCATAGCGAGTGGCACACGTCGGCAATGTCGAACTGCCCTTTCTCGTCGGCAATCTTGGCATAAAACACGATGTGCAGCAGCACATCGCCCAATTCCTTGCGAATTTCGGCCGGTTGATTGGCCATGATTGCCTCGGCCAGCTCCATCGTTTCTTCAATGGTGTTGGGGCGCAGGCTTTCGTTGGTTTGCACTCTGTCCCATGGGCATTTCTCACGCAGGGTGTCCATCACGTCGAGCAAACGCCCGAAAGCCTCTAACTTTTCTTCTTTGCTATGTTGTGACATCTTTATATTGATATTTTACTCTAATCCTTTGTTAAGAAACTCCACAAAAGCAGGCACATCTTCGCGATAAGCAAAAGGCCCGGACTTGAGATGTCCTTGCGCGTCGAGCACCACATAGTAGGGCTGCGAGTTTGCTCCAAACTTGTGACGCTGCAGGTAGCTCCACATGTCGCCTTGCGTGCGCAAGCGCACTTGCTTACCATTTTCCTCCACATAGCGGTCGGTGGGTAGCGGCTGCTTATCGTCGACCATCAATTCAATACTCACAAAACGGTCGCGAATCAGGTTTTTCACCTCATCGCGGTCGAGCACCGCCCCATCCATCTTGCGACAATTCACACAGCCATAGCCCGAAAAGTCGAGGAACACCGGTTTGCCACTGCGCAAAGCCGCTGCCATGCCGGCATCATAATCGTTGTAACGCTCGGCCTCATCACCATAAAGATTAAAGTCTTGGGTGTACAGCGGCGGCACAAATGCACTGGTTCCCCGCAAAGGCGCGCCCCACAGACCCGGCAGCAAATAGGCCGTGAATGCAAGCGACGCAAGGCCCAGCATCAGCCGGGTGATTCCAATGGACGCAGATGCCTTCTCGCCATCGCTTTTAAGTCTGATCATGCCCAGCAGATAAAAGCCCAACAAAGCAAAAATAGCAATCCATAATGCAAGGAAAATCTCTCGGTCGAGAATATGCCAGCCATAAGCGAGATCGGCCACTGAAAGGAACTTCAACGAAAGGGCCAACTCAATGAAGCCCAGCACAACCTTGACGGTATTGAGCCAACTGCCAGAACGAGGCAGTTTCTTAAGCCATGAGGGAAACAGGGCAAACAGAGAGAACGGGATGGCCAATGCCAGCGCAAAGCCCAGCATGCCCAGTGCCGGAGCAAGTCTATCGCCCTGATTGGCAGCTTCGACCAGCAGTGTGCCAATGATGGGACCCGTGCATGAGAATGACACAATGGTCAGCGTGAAAGCCATAAAGAATATACTCAACAAGCCCGTTGTGTTATTAGCGGCATTGTCCATGCGGGTGCTCCATGAAGCCGGCAACTGTATTTCAAACGCGCCAAAAAACGAAATGGCAAAAATCACCAGCAGAAGGAAAAACGCAATGTTGCACACGGCACTGGTGGCGATGGCGTTGAGTTTGTTAGGGCCAAACGCGGCCGTCACCAACAACCCCAGAGCCACATAAATGACCACGATTGAGGCTCCATAGAGCAGCGCATTCTTGATGCTCTTGCCACGGCTGCCGCTTTTTTTCAAGAAGAAGCTCACCGTCATGGGGATGATGGGCCACACGCAAGGTGTGAGCAGCGCAAGCAGTCCGGCACCAAAGCAAGCCCAGAAGATGTACCACAAGGCGCTTGTTGAGGTCATTGCCATCTCGGCTTGTGGGCCTTGCGTCAACGCCTCGACGGGAGCCCAAGTGTCGAATTCAGGCACAGAAAGTGCCGGCGTCAACGAATCGGCCACAGTCGAATCGGCGTTTGCGGCCGGTTCGGTTGGCACGACATTCGTTTTACCGTTCACTTTGAAGTCGTGGGTTGCCGGGGCGGTGCAGGTCTGATCGTTGCAGGCCATAAAGCGCACCGTTCCTTCTATGGCATAATGCCGGTCGGTGACTTCAAATTGCTGTTGCAAAGTCACTTTTTGAGTCCACCACTGCAAATCCATATCGAAAGTACGGTCATGCTCTTGATGGGCTTTTTTATCGGGAGTGATTTTCCCTATCAGCTTCACTCCTTCCAGTTTGTCCCAGCTCACTGAAGTCGGGACAGGCCCTCCATCGGGCAGCTGCAGAGCATACAAGTGCCAGTCGTCGTCGATGGTGGCGGTCAACATGAACACGCCTCGCGTGTCGTCGGTCATCACAACCGATTCCTTCCAATGTATCGGTTCCACAATTTGTGCCAGTGCCGATAATGCCAGCAGTGTGCAACCTATGAATAGCAGCAGTTTCTTTCTCATAGCTGTTTTTTTCTCATATATGATTGGGTGCAAAGGTACGCATTTTTTTTGAATTGATTAAACGATGCGGCACATGGTTCATCTAAAGGAATGAGAGGTGGACTTCACATGAAAAAAATCGTGAATTTTAGGCCGTCTTTCATTGAAAAGTTGCATGAAAAATATTTTTTTGTTACTTTTGCAGATTAAATGAAACAAAAACCAAGTGGATGAGAAGATTTCTTGCCATATTGACCACTTTCATGATAGCGTCGTGGTCGGGAAACCTCATGGCGCAGCTGCAATGGCGTGAGTTCAATAAGGAGATTCCCGCCAAAGCACTCAATGA
>JAFVCX010000076.1 GCA_017478855.1 Muribaculaceae bacterium
AAGTGCTCTTTCACTTTGTCAAGGAATTGTTCTTCGCTAAGTCCGTTCAGGTTTTTCACCACACGGTTGTAGTCCATCACTTTCAAGTGCGACTGAGGGAAGCACACCGCCAGCAAGAAGTTATATTCTTCCTTGCCGGTGTGATTGGGATCGGCCTTCGCCTTCTCTTCGCCCACATGTGCGGCGGCAGCCGTGCGATGATGGCCGTCGGCGATATAGAGATAAGGAATGGCAGCAAAAGCACTTGTAATGGCATTGACGGTTTCCTCATCGCCAATCACCCAAAGGGTGTGGCCAATGCCGTCTTCACTCACGAAGTCATACTCAGGCTCTGTTTTTGCCGTGCGGGCAATGATGTCTTCAAGCACGACGTTGGTGGGAAACGCGAGGAAAACCGGCTCAATATTGGCATTATTTATTTCAATGTGATGCATGCGGTCGGCCTCTTTCTCGCGACGAGTCAACTCATGCTTTTTGATGCGACCTTCCAAATAGTCGTTTACGTTGGCAGCGACCACAATACCATATTGTGTGCGGCCATCCATCGTTTGTGCATAGATATAATATTTCTCTTCAGCATCCTGCACAAGCCAACCTTTATCCTGAAATTTTTTGAAGTTTTCCACAGCGCGGTCATACACCTTAGGGTCGTGCTCCTCTGTGCCCGGCTCAAAATCAATTTCAGGTTTAATGATGTGATAAAGCGACTTTTCATTGTCGCCAGCTTCGATGCGAGCTTCTTCGCTCGAAAGCACATCATAGGGCTTCGATGCCACATCCTTCACAAACTCACGCGGCGGTCTTACGCCACGAAACGGTTTCACAATTGCCATGATAATTTAGTTTTAATGAAAGTAGTCAACGTTTTTTTCGTTGATTTCTTTGGTTAATATTTAGTTTATTTTCGCTCTCTGATAATGGTTTGTGCGCGGTCGGGGCCCACCGAAACCATCGTGATGGGAACACCCAGCTTCTGTTCTAGAAATGCCATGTAGTCGCAGAATTCTGCGGGGAATTCCTCTGCGCTTGTCATGCGCGACATGGGAGTCTTCCAGCCTTTAATCTCTGTGTAGATGGGTTTCACGTCACCTTCGACCGTGAAGGGAAAATCGCGAGTGATTTTGCCATTCACTTCATAGGCATCACAAGCTTTGATGACAGGGAAGTCATCAAGCACATCACTCTTCATCATTATGAGCTGAGTAACTCCATTGAGCATGATGGTATAGCGAAGAGCCACCAAGTCAATCCAACCACAACGGCGTTCTCGTCCGGTCACAGCGCCATATTCGTGTCCGATGCGTCGCATTTCGGCACCAGTGGCGTCATTCAGTTCTGTAGGGAACGGCCCTGCTCCCACTCGCGTGCAGTAGGCCTTAAAAATGCCATACACTTCGCCTATCGTGCGTGGTGCCACTCCCAAACCGGCGCAAGCTCCGGCACAAATGGTATTTGAGGAGGTAACGAACGGATAAGAGCCAAAGTCTACATCGAGCATGGAACCCTGCGCTCCCTCACAGAGCACGCTTTTGCCTTCGGCCAACTGGTGATTGATAAAAAACTCACTATCAATAATTTCGAACTGGCTTAAGTATTCAATGCCGCGCATCCAGCGTTCTTCAAGTGGTTTCACATCGGTTTTCACCCCCATCGATTGCAGCATTGACAGGTGCCTGCTCACGGCTGCGTTGTATTTTTCAAGAAATCGTTCCTCAATGTCACCCACGCGCAAACCGTGGCGGCTCACCTTGTCGGTATAGGTGGGGCCTATGCCTTTGCCTGTCGTTCCGATGCGGGCTTCGCCTTTCTGATTCTCATTAGCAGCGTCGAGCAAGCGATGCGTGGGCAGAATAAGGTGTGCTTTTCGAGAGATCTTTAAGATGCGCTTCAGGTCCACCCCACTCTTTTCAAGCTCCATCGCCTCATCCATAAACAACACGGGATCAAGCACCACGCCATTGCCAATCACATTAATCTGATTGTGCTGAAACACACCACTGGGAATAGAGCGCAACACATAGTGTTTTCCCTCAAATTCAAGCGTGTGGCCGGCATTGGGGCCTCCCTGAAATCGAGCCACGATGTTATACTTGGGTGTTAGCACGTCGACGACCTTTCCCTTGCCTTCGTCGCCCCATTGCAGTCCTAACAATACATCAACTTTCATGATTCTTTTCAAAATTAATTAAATATGTTGTTTTATCGGCGTTTCGCGCTGCGCTTGAGCCGTCGGGCACACGTGCTGCAAATGCCATAGAACGTGAGAGAATAGTAATCGGCACTAAATGCGGCAAATTTGCGTGTGTTCATAAATGCTATCATGTGTGGGTCGCGCGCCTCCTTCACTTTGCCGCAATGTCTGCACACGAGGTGGCAATGGCGCGACACTCCCACTTTTTCATACTGAACAAGCACACCGTCAAAGGCATGTCGGCGCACCAGTTGCGCTCGGGTTAAGAGTTCCAAAGTGTTGTACACCGTCGCCCGGCTCACGTGATAGCTGTTGGCTTCGAGCAAATCATAAAGCTGCTCAGCCGTGAAATGCTTGCTAAACGAAACTATGTGCTTGAGCACAGCAAACCGCTCAGGCGTTTTGCGAAGGCCATTACTTTCGAGGTAATCGGTCAACCTCGACTCGTAAGCGGCATAATTGTTAAGTTCCATTTTCTTCATTTCAGCTAAGAATGTACAAAGGTAACACAATTCATACACACAAAAAGCATCATTTGTTCACTTTTTTCTAACTTTGCAGCAAATTAATCTTCATAAAACATCCATAATGGGAAAATTGCTTTATCACATCATCGCTATGCTGATGGTGGTGGTGTGGGGACTGTCTTTTCCGAGCACTCGCATCTTGCTTGATGCCGGCTTGTCGCCGGCAGAGATTTTTGTGTATCGTTTTTCCCTTGCCTATGTTCTACTTGCCTTGCTGACCCTGAAGAGCATCAAGATTTACCCCTTGCGCAACGAAATGTTTATGGCTTTGTGCGGCATCATGGGCGGTTCTCTTTTCTTCTTGGCCCAAAACATTGCGCTTAACCTTACGCTCATGAGCGACGTGGCTGTGCTGGTGGCCATCAACCCCTTGCTGACCACCATGCTCGCAGCGATTTTCTTGCGCGAGGAACATTTCACTTGGGTTCAAGCCGCAGGTTCGGTGGTGGCGTTTGCGGGTGTGGCGTTGCTCACCTTTCACGACGGTTTTGTGTGGGGACATGGAGTGCTGGGCGATATCCTCGCCCTCATCGCCGCTTTATCATGGGCGGCCTACAGTGTAGTACTCAAGCGACTGAATGGACGTTACTCGGCCACCGTCATCACCCGAAAGACTTTCTTCTATGGTGCCATCACCGCCGCGCCGCTATTATTGATTCCGGGGCAGGCATCGGCGAGTGAGGTGCTCATGCAAAGCAACGTTGTGGCACATCTGCTTTATTTGAGCGTGGTGTGCTCACTGATTGCTTTCTTCCTCTGGAGTGTCACCACAAAGCACATTGGAGCCATCAGCGCCACTAACTACTTATACCTAAACCCGTTGGTTTCGATGATTGCCGCCGCGATTCTGTATGATGAACGAGTGGGCATTTGGGGATATTTGGGATGTGCATTGATATTGACCGGAATAATCGTGGTCAACTACAAACAGCGCGAAAAAGTGAAAAGTGAGCAAAATAGGCCTTAAATTGGGTCTAAATGCGATTTTTAGCCACATATTTTATATGTGTTTCCCACATTTTTCGTAATTTTGCAAGATGGCTGGACGATGTGCCCACATGGGCTTTCTCGGCCTATTTTGAGATACAAAAGTTACTATATAATTTTTAATTTATTATGACAGAGAACAGAAAACGATTGTTCGACATGTTCCCGCCCGTCACCCCCGAAGAGTGGCGTGCAAAGGCCGAAGTAGACCTGAAAGGAGCCGACTTCGACAAGAAGATGGTGTGGCGAACAAATGAAGGTTTCAGCGTGCAACCTCTCTATCGTGGGGTTGACATCAAAGACCTGAAAGCAACAGAGTCACTCCCGGGTGAGTTTCCTTATTTGCGCGGAACGCGCACCGACAACACTTGGGCCATTCGCCAAAACATTAAAGTGAACGATGTGGCACAAGCCAACGCCAAAGCGCATGAGCTGCTCACCAAAGGCATCACATCACTTGGATTCAAGCTCACCAAAGGCGCCGACACCGATGTGAAGGCTCTTATTGCCGGCATCGACCTGAGTAAAGTGGAAGTGAACATTGACTGCTGCCCCAAGTGCGCCCTCGACGTGACTCGCTCGCTCGTTGATGCCATTGTGGCCGATCATGCCGAAGACACATTTGCGGGGTCAGTCAACTTCAACCCGTTCAAGCGTCAGCTCAAGCATGGTGTGGCTTTTGATGGCAACATCACCGAAATGGCTGGCGAATTACTTAAAGTGGCCGCACCAGTAAAGAATCTGCGTGTTCTTGGCGTTGATTCGCTCATGCTCAACAATGCAGGCGCCTACATCTATCAAGAACTTGGCTATGCTCTCGCATGGGGCAACGAATGGCTGACCCGAATGACCGAAGCTGGTTTTGAGGCCGATGAAGTGGCTCGCCGCATTAAATTCAACATGGGCATCTCCACCATCTACTTTATGGAAATTGCCAAGTTCCGTGCAGCACGTCAACTTTGGGCCACTATCGTGAAACAATATCAGCCCAAATGCGACTGCGCGTGCAAAATGGTTGTCAATGCAGAAACCACGACATTCAACCACACCGTTTATGATAGCTACGTGAACCTCCTGCGCACCCAAACCGAAGCCATGAGTGCCGCTCTTGCCGGTGTTGACTCCATCGTTGTCACACCGTTTGATGCCAGCTATCAAATAAGCGACGACTTCAGCGAGCGCATTGCCCGCAACCAGCAAATCATGCTTCTTGAAGAAAGCCACCTCGACAAGGTGATGGATCCCGCCGGTGGCAGCTATTATGTGGAAATGATCACCGCATCGCTGGCACAAGAGGGCTGGAAACTTTTCCTCGATGTGGAAGAAAATGGCGGTTTTGCTGCCGCTCTGACATCGGGCAACATAATCAACGCCGTGAACGCCAGCGCAACCGCACGCTTTGACAAAGTGGCAAAACGCCGCGAGCAACTGCTGGGAACCAATCAGTTCCCCAACTTCACCGAGAAGGCAGCCGATAAAGCCGACAATGCGCCTCAATGCGCTTGCTGCTGCACTACCGATGGGGGCGAATTGAAATTGAACAACAAGCGACTTGCCAGCCAATTCGAAGAAATTCGTCTTGCAACTGAACACGCAGCCAACACACCTAAAGCATTCATGCTCACCATTGGCAACCTTGCCATGCGTTTGGCTCGCGCACAATTCTCAAGCAACTTCTTTGCTTGCGCAGGCTATGATCTCGTGGACAATAACGGCTTCAAAACCGTGGAAGACGGCATCAATGCAGCCATGGAGCAAAAGGCCGACATCGTTGTGCTCTGCTCAAGCGATGATGAATATGCCGCACTGATTCCCGACGCAATTCGTCTGCTCGACGGTCGCGCAGAGCTTGTGCTGGCAGGTCCTGAAACCGATGAGTTCAAGGCTCTGGGTGTAACCAACTTTATTAACGTACGCACGAATGTGCTTGGCACATTGAAGGCTTTCAACGCCAAGTTGCTTAAATGACAGGAGGAGTGAACGATGAGACCAAACTTTAAGAACATAGATATCGCCAACGACGTTTTTAACGTGGAGCACAAACCTCTGCAGTTGGCCGAACCGTGGAAAAATGCCGAGTTGCTCGACATCAAGCAAGTGTATACCAAAGAAGATCTTGAAGGGCTCGAGCACCTTGACTATGTGGCAGGTATTCCTCCCTTTTTGGGTGGCCCTTACAGCCTGATGTACCCGTTCCGTCCGTGGACGGTGCGCCAGTATGCGGGTTTCTCTACCGCAGCCGAGTCAAATGCTTTCTACCGCCGCAACCTTGCGTCTGGTCAGAAAGGTCTGTCAGTGGCCTTCGACCT
>JAFVCX010000077.1 GCA_017478855.1 Muribaculaceae bacterium
CTGTTTTTAATAAATATTTCATTGCATGTGTCGATATATGGCACATGTAAGACCGACCTTTGCACTGTAAAAACAAAGGAGGAACCAAAAATGAATTACAGTGCAATTATCATCATTCCGAGTGACATGATCATGGCCTCGCTGCAAGTGGGCAACAAGAAAATCATCAACTTTGCCCATGCCGGATTCATGTCGTTTAATCAAGTGAAAGACTATGTGTTGCGGCTTGCCGGTCGATTCTCCGGATTGGCTCATCTCACGGTGCGCAATCAGTCGCAGGGATGGAGCGTGAGCATCGCTTTGGCAACGAGTCGCGAGCTGCCCGCACCGGTGTCGCGCCCGGCAAAAAGCTCGGTGGGGCAAGTGGGGTCGCTGTTTCCAGTGGGAGCATAGGCGGCCGGGTGGAGAACTTGCGCATCAAAACCCCTCAAGGGGCTAATTATGTTAAAGGTTGTAAATAATGCAGGTGAAATTGGCATTTTTTGCCATGATGTTTTGTCGTTTTGTTGAAAAAGCGTACCTTTATGCCCGAAAAGATTTTTGGGTGACTTTCGTTTCGAAACCTTTTCGCTTTTGTTTTCGACACAACACATTTATTATAACCTTTAACAGAGTTTACAAAATGAGAAAAACTTTAAGTGCTTTGGCATTGCTCCTACTGCCCACGGTGGCGATGGCGAGCGAAGCAAATCTGAAAATGCCTGATGGCTTCGCGTCCGATTCGGCGACCAGCATCCTCTATTGGGGTTTCCTCGTGGTGGTGCTTGGCATGCTTTTCGGTTACTGGCAATTTCACAAAGTGAGCAAACTGCACGCTCACAAGTCGATGCTTGAGATTGGCAACGTTATTTTCAAGACCTGTTCAACCTACCTGAAACAGCAAGGCAAATTCTTGGGAATCCTTTTCGCGTTCATAGGACTTGCCGTGCTGCTTTACTTTGGTGTGCTTGAAAAAATGGCTTGGAGCTCGGTGTTGCTCATCCTTGCATGGACGGTGATAGGCGTGCTGGGGTCGTATGCTGTGGCTTGGTATGGTGTGCGCATGAACACCTATGCCAACGCTCGCATGGCCTTTGCCTCACTGCGTCGCCGCCCGCTCGATCTGCTCAACATTCCTTTGACGGCAGGTATGAGCATCGGCATTTTGCTCATTTGCGTGGAGCTCGTGCTCATGCTCACCATTTTGCTCTTTATGCCCGCCGATTTGGCCGGCAGCTGCTTCATTGGCTTTGCCATCGGTGAATCGCTTGGGGCAAGTGCGCTGCGCATCGCAGGCGGCATCTTTACCAAAATTGCCGACATTGGCAGCGACCTGATGAAAGTGGTGTTCAAAATTGGGGAGGATGACCCCCGCAATCCGGGCGTGATTGCCGACTGCACCGGTGATAATGCCGGCGACAGCATTGGTCCCACCGCCGACGGCTTTGAAACCTATGGCGTGACCGGTGTGGCGCTCGTTTCGTTCATTTTGCTGGCAGTGCCCGCCGAATACCAAATCAAACTTTTGGTGTGGATTTTCGTGATGCGCATCCTCGGTGTTGTGGCTTCGGTGCTCGCCTATTATATTAATGGTGCTATTTCTAAAGTGAAATATGACAAGGTGGACGACCTCGACTTTGAGAAACCGCTCACCAGCCTTGTGTGGATTACCTCGATTCTCTCGATTATCGGAACTTTTGCAGCCAGCTACTTCATGCTGGGCGACCTCGGCAACAGCTATTGGCTGGGCCTTTCCATCATCATCAGCTGCGGCACGCTGGGTGCGGCCCTCATACCTGAATTTACCAAACTCTACACCTCGCCCACGTCGTCGCATGTGAAAGAAGTGGTCAATACCTCGCGTCAGGGCGGTGCCTCGCTCAACATTCTGAGCGGTTTGGTGTCGGGTAACTTCGGCAGCTTTTGGACGGGCTTTGTGTTCTTCGTGCTGATGCTTCTTGCCTACTTGGCATCCAACCAGTTTGGCATGGAAGCCATCTTCGGCAACTACTACTCGATCTTTGCCTTTGGTCTAGTTGCCTTTGGCATGCTGGGCATGGGCCCTGTGACCATCGCTGTGGACAGCTATGGCCCTGTGACCGACAATGCACAATCGGTCTACGAACTTTCGCTCATTGAAGATGATAAAGAAAAGGCCACGAAGGAGATTGAAGACGAGTTTGGCTTCACCCCCGACTGGGAAAAGGCCAAATATTATCTTGAGGCCAACGATGGTGCCGGCAATACATTCAAGGCCACGGCAAAACCCGTGCTCATAGGCACGGCAGTGGCCGGTTCTACCACCATGATTTTCTCGCTCATCCTGCTCATCCAGCAGACACTGGGCATCAATCCCGAATCGGTGCTCAATTTGCTTAATCCCTATTCAATCTTGGGCTTCATTTTGGGCGGTTGCGTTATCTTCTGGTTCACGGGAGCCTCTATGCAGGCCGTCACCACGGGTGCCAACCGTGCAGTGGACTTTATCAAGAACAACATCAAACTCGATGCCAACGCTCCCAAGAAGGCCGATATCAGCAAGAGTCAGAAAGTGGTGCAAATATGCACCGACTATGCGCAAAAGGGCATGATTAATATCTTCATTTCCATCTTCTGCTTCGCGCTGGGCTTCGCTTGCCTCTCTTCGCCTTCAAGCATCGGTGGCAATGCAGCTGTTTGCCTCTTTGTGAGCTATCTCATCTCCATCGCGGTCTTTGGCCTCTTCCAAGCCGTCTTTATGGCCGATGCCGGTGGCGCTTGGGACAACGCCAAGAAAGTGGTGGAGGTTGACCTGCAAGCCAAAGGCACTGAGCTGCACGATGCAGCCGTAGTGGGCGACACCGTAGGCGATCCCTACAAAGACACCAGTTCGGTGGCCCTCAACCCCATCATTAAGTTCACCACCCTCTTTGGTGTGCTGGCTATGGAAATAGGCATCAGTGAGTCGTTCCGCGACATCGCTCCCTACTTCGGCATCCTCTTTGTGGTGGCCGGCCTCTATTTCGTCTATCGTTCATTCTATAAGATGAAGTCAGAATAAGGAGTTATTCAACTTACTTGAAACGTTTCTTGGTGGAGGCATTGCCGTGCAGCGATGTCTCCACCATTTTTTAGAAGAACATGTAGCAATCAGAATTTCTTAATTGCGACATTTATCGAACTGCACCTGTAAAAAAACTCGTCCAAATAACCTTATCTCGTTAAAAAACTGTATCTTTGCATTTGGAAAGGCCCATTCTTTCCATACTATTCTGATGAAGGAAGCATTTTGCTCGTCTTGTTATAGAAAACGCAGGAAATTGTCCTAAAGGGACAGGATAAGCAAAGCGATTCTCACGTGATAAGCGTGGGCCGCTTTTCCCATATCTTCCTCTATGGCATTCCTGCGACCATCTAAAAAAGTGTGGCAATTCAGTTTACGCTTTTTGCTCTATAACCCCGACCGAACTGAGTGGCAACTATTGTCTATGTGTTAAATAAATATTCAACTCTATGAAAAAGATTCTTATTCTCATCGCACTGCTGGTTGGTTTTCAAAGTCAAGCTGACGCGCAGTTCTTCAAGAAACTGGGCAATGCCATCGACAAAGCCGCCAAGACTATTGATTCAGTAAGCAAGTCCAATCAAAAGACAACCAAACAACAATCTTCTCAATCACAGGCCTCCAGTGGGGGCAAACAAATCGGAGAGTCTCTCAAAACAGAGAATGGCACGTTGACGCTGCATGGTGACAATCCGGGCATGAACATCAACTGGATGGGACTGTACCGCATTTGGGGCAACACGACCGTGTCGGCCTACTTCCAGCTCATCAATCAGGCAGAGTTGAAGCTGTCGGTGGACTTGATTTATCCTCAAAATTACATGCTGGACAATATGGGAAGGCAATACACGGATGATGTCGCCAAAGCAGGAAACAGGACCGTTGGACCATATAGCATTGAGCCCGGAGCCAAAGCCTTATACTCGTTCCACTACCCGGACGTTCCCGCCAGCGTCAAGCAGATGCAGCTGGTGTATCTTGGCGTGATTTCATATATCGGCGAACAGGGAGGGAGTTGCGAATACTCTTTCCGCATACAGGACGCGCCTATCAAGATATTGCCCGCCTTGACTGCAAGCGGTGTCTTCGGCGATCAGCAGGTCAAGCTGGGGCAGACCATCAGCAGCTTGCCGCAGTCATTCCCGGGAGTGTATGACAAATATGTTGTCACCGATGATAATGATGAGGGCGAAGTCACCAAGCTCGTCACATTCTACCTCAATGGAGAGGAAACCATGAGCGCGGTGAGCAATGATCTGAAAACGCTCAACTCCATCATCATCAGTTCACGGACTGTTTACTTCAAGGTGGGCAAGAATTACTACCGCTTGGGCGACAAGGTGAGCTATGACGATGTGAGCAAGTGTGAACGCATTGGCGACTACCAGACTCTGAGTTATAAAGAGGTATTCTTTAACGACGACAAGGACGACGTGGGCTACACCATTATCAACAACGCATACATTAACGAGTAAACAGCTTTTAGCCAGTGCTTGTCGTTAAGAAACTACAGAATAGAAACTAAAAACAAACATTAACCAATAAATATCGCATTACAATGAAGAAATTCCATCTGATGGCCTTTATGGCTGTGACACTCACATTTAC
>JAFVCX010000003.1 GCA_017478855.1 Muribaculaceae bacterium
CCATCAGCATCCTTTAGTGTGGGGACTAACGAAAATCGAAACGCAGAGCTATGAGTTCTACATTCCTACTGAAAACAGTTGAGTTAATTTTGGCATTGAGCCTTTTGGTGCTCGTGCATGAGTTTGGGCATTACTCTTTTTCAAGATTATTTGGTGTGTGGGTGGAAAAATTCTATTTGTTTTTCAACCCATGGTTCACGCTACTCAAATGGAAACCGAAAGGCAAGACCGACAGCAATGGCAATGAGGTCAAATCGTCATGGCGAGCCACAGAATACGGCATAGGCTGGCTACCTCTGGGCGGCTACTGCAAAATCGCCGGTATGATTGATGAGTCGATGGATACCGAACATATTAAGCAGCCGTTGCACCCTTATGAATTTCGCGCCAAACCGGCATGGCAACGCCTTCTCATCATGATTGGCGGCGTGCTGTTCAACTTTTTGTTGGCTATCGTGATTTATGCCGGAATTGTGTGGACTTATGGCGAGATGTTCATCAACTTCAGTGATGCCACCGAGGGCATGGACTATTGCGAGAGTGCCCACCAAGTGGGATTTGTGGATGGCGACATTCCTTTGACGGCCGATGGCAAGCCGCTCACATATCTGAATGGCGAGCAGCTGCAAACGCTCGTCACGGCCCGCACCGTGACCGTGCTTCGCAATCATCGCGACACCGTCAGCATTCATCTTCCGTCGGACTTTATCTTCCAAGCCAATCAGGATGCTGAGGGAGGGATGCCTTTCATGGCCTATCGTTTTCCCGTCGTGATTGCAGAAACCCAAGCGAGGATGGGTGCCGAAAAAGCCGGGTTGCTGCCGGGTGACAGAATTTTGGCTGTAGAGAGCGACACCACTCCCACCTATTCGGAGCTCACTCCCGTTTTGCTGAAGTACAAAGGCAAAACAGCACGAATCTCCTATGAACGTGGCGGGCAGATTCATTCTGCCCAAGCCGAAGTGGATAGTGACGGAAAATTGGGCATTCAGCTCACCAATCCCACCAAAATATTCACCACAACGATCAAGAAATATAATTTGTTGCAAAGCGTTCCTCGTGGCATGCAACTGGGTTGGGATAAGATGGTGAGCTATGTGAAACAGCTCAAACTCATCTTCACGCCACAAGGAGCCAAGAGTTTGGGCGGTTTTGGTGCCATAGGAAGCATTTTCCCCAGCTCTTGGAGTTGGCTTGATTTTTGGGATATTACCGCATTTCTTTCAATCATTCTTGCTGTGATGAACATACTGCCTATTCCTGCCCTTGATGGCGGGCATGTGCTTTTCCTCATCTATGAAATGGTTACGGGACGGCAACCCGGCGAGAAATTTTTGGAGCGTGCCCAAACCATAGGCATGGTGTTCTTGCTTCTTCTGTTATTATTTGCCAATGGCAACGATATCTATCGCTATTTCATCAAATAAAAAGGCAGCAGCATGACTTACAAAAAAATCATTTTGCGTCGTGGCAAAGAGGAGTCGCTCGACCGATTCCATCCGTGGGTATTTTCCGGAGCCATTGGCCATGCCGACAACAATATTGAAGAGGGTGATCTCGTTACCGTTTATACCAGCGATGGCCGTTTGATTGGCAACGGGCATTTTCAAATAGGCAGCATTGCGGTGCGCATCCTCACGTTTGACTCAACCACTATCGATGCCACATTTTACGAACGACGATTGCATGAGGCTTACCAGCTGCGACTCGCACTTGACTTGCAGCGTGAGGATAACAACGCCTTCAGACTGGTGCACGGGGAAGGTGATTTTTTGCCCGGCCTTGTGATTGATCTATATGCCGGCACTGCTGTGGTTCAGGCTCATTCGCCCGGAATGCACTATGCCCGGCACCAGATTGCGCAAGCACTCACATCGCTGCCTTGCGTAAAGAATGTGTATTATAAAAGTGAAACCACCCTGCCCTACAAAGCTCAACTCGAACAGCACAACGATTATTTGGTGGGCAGTTATGACACCGACATTGCCATTGAAAATGGCATGAAATTTCACGTTGACTGGCTGCGAGGACAAAAGACGGGCTTCTTCGTTGACCAGCGCGAGAATCGAAGTTTGCTCGAGAAATATGCGCGAAGCAGGAATGTTCTGAATATGTTTTGCTACACGGGCGGATTTTCGTTCTATGCCCTGCGTGGAGGCGCCAAGCTCGTTCACTCGGTGGACAGTAGCGCCAAAGCCATCAGTTTGACCAACGAGAATGTGAACCTTAATTTCCCTGATGATGAGCGTCACCAAGCGTTTGCCGAAGATGCTTTTAAGTTTTTGGAAAAGATGCCCGCCAATCTGTATGACCTCATCATTCTCGACCCGCCAGCATTTGCCAAACACAAAAGCGCTCTGCGCAATGCATTGGTTGGCTATCGAAAAGTCAATGCGAAGGCTTTTGAGAAAATTGGCCCGGGCGGTATTCTTTTCACGTTCTCATGCTCGCAGGCGGTCAGCAAAGAGCAGTTCCGGCTTGCCGTGTTCAGCGCTGCCGCTCAATCAAGGCGGCGTGTGCGCATATTGCATCAACTCACCCAGCCTGCCGACCACCCCATCAGCATCTACCATCCTGAAGGAGAGTATCTCAAAGGGTTAGTCCTTTATGTGGAATGAAAAAACCGCATGCGTCATGAATCAGCACGACAGTTATTCTTGCACGCTTGTCGCTCAATAAGCAACCTTACATTTATAAATATAAACACAAACCAAAATAATTCTATGCGAAAAACAATCATTGCCGCCGCACTGGTGGCGTTATCAACAACAACTGCTATGGCACAGAATAGCAATTTTGACTACACTGTGGATCGGTTTGCCGACATTCAGGTGCTTCGCTATCAAGTTCCGGGATTTAATGAACTTACGTTAAACCAAAAGAAGTTGGTGTACTATCTGACTGAAGCCGCGCTTCAAGGACGTGACATCCTTTTTGACCAAAACGGCAAGTACAACTTGTATGTGCGTCAAGTTCTTGAACAAATCTACGTCAATTATGACGGCAACCGCGAAGATGAGAATTTCAAAGGGCTCGAGTTGTATCTCAAGCAGGTGTGGTTTGGCAACGGCATTCACCATCATTATGGAATGGATAAGTTCGTGCCGCAATTTTCAATAGACTTCTTTGTGGAGCAGTATAACAAGCTGCCTCTTGACAAATTGCCCATCAACTCTTGCGACAAATGTACGCAAGAAGGAAAATGCAACAAAGCCACGAAGCTGAGGAAAACGCTCGAAAAGGTCATCTTTGACCCCACGTTTATGGCAAAAAAAGTGAACCAAGCCGATGGCGAAGATCTCATTTTGACATCAGCCACCAATTTGTATGAGGGGGTGACTCAAGCCGAAGTAGAGGCCTATTTTGACAAGCTGAAAGACCCGAATGACAGCTCGCCTATTTCTTATGGCCTGAACACCAAGGTTGTAAAAGAAAATGGCGAGGTCGTTGAGAAGCCCTACAAAGTGGGTGGGCTTTACTCACAGGCCATTGTAAACATCATTTACTGGCTGCAAAAAGCTGAAAAAGTTGCCGAAAATAGCGCACAACGTGACTACATCAACAAATTGATTGAGTTTTATACGACAGGTTCGTTAAAGACGTTTGATGAGTATTCTATCATGTGGGCCGAGGAAACCAAAGCCGACATCGATTTTATTAATGGTTTTATTGAAAGCTATGGTGATCCGCTGGGCATGACCGGCTCGTGGGAGAGCATTGTCAACTTCCGCAACA
>JAFVCX010000078.1 GCA_017478855.1 Muribaculaceae bacterium
AACTCTTCAAACCATTGTGCCAAATCTTTGACCGACATGGTCACCAGCTCGCCCAAAGACTTGCCGCCCACCTTCACATATCCGGCTTCGGGCTTGAGGCGAGAACCATGACAAGTGGGACATTCGGTCTTACCTCGATAGCGAGCCAGCATCACACGATATTGAATGCTGTAAGATTTGCTTTTGATCCACTCAAAAAAGGCGTCAATGCCTCCCCAGTCGCTACCGTTGCCGTGCCACAGCAAGTCGCGCTCTTGTTGTGAAAGCCGGTGATAGGGCCTATGAATGGGAAAGTTATGCCTTGCAGCCACGTGGATGAACTCTTGCTTCCAGTTTCCCATCACAGCGCCACGCCAGCACATCACAGCATCTTCATAAACCGACAGCATTTTATTGGGAATCACGAGATTCTCATCAATGCCGACGATGCGTCCAAAACCCTCACAAGTGGGACAGGCTCCAATGGGATTGTTGAAATTAAACATCAGGTCGCTTGGCTCGCTGAAGGTGATGCCATCGGCCTCAAAGCGTTTTGAGAATTCATGCTCGTGCACAGTCCCGTCAGAGTCCCACGCCAGCAAGTGACAGCAATCACGTCCCTCGTAAAACGCCGTTTCGAGCGAGTCGAGCAAACGCATTTCATCGGCTTTGTCGTCGCTGACGCTCATTCGGTCGATGAGCAAGCGATAGGTCTTGTCGCTTGCCTGTTCTGCCAGAGCATCACTGATGCTGACAAAATGTCCGCTTTGCTCCAGCCGCGAATATCCGCCCTTCATGAGAATTTGCAGTTGCTCTTGCAGGCTGCGGCCGTCGGGGATAATAATGGGAGCCACAATCGCAATTCTTGTGCCTATGGGGTAGGTGTGCGCTGTGTTGACTACATCTTTTGCCGTGTGTTTTTTCACGAGTTGCCCACTTTTGGGCGAGTAAGTCTTCCCCACGCGTGAAAACAGCAATCGGAGATAGTCGTAGATTTCAGTTGATGTGCCCACAGTGCTGCGTGAGTTGCGGGTATTGACCTTTTGCTCAATGGCAATGGCAGGAGGCAGCCCTCTGATAAAGTCGCATTCGGGCTTTGCTATGCGTCCCATGAACTGGCGAGCGTAGGACGAAAGGCTCTCCACATAGCGGCGCTGTCCCTCGGCATAAATAGTGTCGAAAGCAAGGCTCGACTTGCCCGAACCGGAAAGCCCCGTAATGACCGTCAAACTGTTTCGTGGAATGGTGACGTCGATGTTTTTCAGGTTGTTGACCCGCGCTCCTTTTCTGATGATGTCTTTCGATTTCATAATGAGTGAAAATAGCCAGCAAAGTTAATGATTTATTTGCTAAAATGGCATCAAAAGTACATCTAAAAGGATTTATTTGACCCAATTATTTGCGCATGTGAAATATTCATAGTAATTTAGCACTGTCGTTTCTTACCGCAGGCATGATATTTGCAAAGAAAAAGCAGATAAGAAACGAAATTGATAACAACCATAAATTTGAACAGAGATGAAACCACTCAACATTATTTTAGCTGTGATTGGCGGTGCCGTAGCTGGTGCTGCTGTGGGATTGCTGTTTGCTCCTGAAAAGGGAACTGAAACTCGCGACAAGATTGCCAAAATTTTGCGTGAGAAAGGCATTAAACTTAAAGGCGACAAACTTGATGAGTTGGTCGACGAGATTACTGAAGAGTTGAATAATTAATCTAATTTTTTTGACGCTATGAATAAGGCATTAAGTGTTCTTTACGCTTTCCTCGGTGGAGCCGTGGTGGGCTGTGCGGCCGCTTTGCTCTTCGCTCCTGAAAAGGGCGTGGATTTGCGCACTCGCATCAAAGACTGGCTGAAGAAAAAAGGAATTGATTTGAGCGACGATGAGGTGGAACAGCTTGTACGCCAAATCAGTGCTCAAATTGAAGAATAATAGTTTTCAGTCGCTCGCTGTTTCTCGTTGAGGACAGGGCAGCAGACGCACGAGTGTGTTTGCCCTGCGACTTGTCCAATCCATTGATTGGACTAATCTTGACATCGTTATGAATGAAGAAGTGGACTATAAGCGCCTTTTTGAAGAAGGACGCAAGTACTTGAAGCTTGAGTTTGACTATGGCCGGCTCACAGTTGTAGAGAAGCTGACGATACTTCTCTCGGCCATCGCTTTGATTGCTGTGCTTGCCATTGTGGGCGCATTTGTGCTGTTTTATGTGCTTCAGGCCATTGCTGAGGCTTTGCAGGATGTGACAGGTAGCGTGTGGGGTGCCAATCTGCTGGTGGTGCTGTTGCTGGTGATTGTGATGGCATTTGTTGTAGCAATGAAGCAAAAGTTGATTGTGAATCCCATTGCACGTTTCCTCACGAAATTGTTTCTAAATCCAAGCGACGGCGATGAAAACTCCTGAACAAAAACAGCATGAGTGGCAAGGCCTCACGATAGACGAATTGCGCATGATGCGAGCACAAGCATTATTGCGCCGTGAAGTGGGCAAGGTGCAAATGATGCAAACGATAGAAGGTATGCGCACCCGAGTGAACGATAATGGCGTGCGCGGCTTGCTCTTTAACGACAGGACAATAGGCAGGCTGAAGACGGCCGATTATATGTTCTTGGGATGGCGCATCTCGCGATTGATGCTCAAGATGTGGCGCAAGAAATAGCTTGCAGCATTCAAACCTAATAAACAAAATAGGAGGGGCAACTCATTATGGTTGGCCCCTCCTATTTTAGGATGTGTATTATCAAGACATTACTTGATGCCCATCTTCTTGGCAATGTTTTTGGGAACAGCTTCTTTGTTGACCATGATGTCCATCGTCTTTGCAAGGAAGAAGGCCTCGCTCACATAGAAGAAACCATGATAGAGCTGGTTGGTGTCCCAGCTGTTTTGCACTTTGAAGTAGCGGTTGCCCTCTTGGTCAACGGCTTTACCCATAATGACCATGCCATGGTCGTCGGTGGTTTCTTTGTTGTCGAACATTTGCTGGCGGAGTTCCTGAGTGACTTTCACTTCTTCCACCGGGCCTTTGATGTCCCATTTCTCTGTTTCGCGGTCTTTGTCGCTTAATTGTGTCCAGCGTTCCATGTCGCTGCCCTTCAAGTCGGGGACCTCTTTGTCAACGGGCAGCACAGCATAGCCTTTGCGCCATTTGAAGCCGGGCTCGCTCACGTCGGCACCCCAAGCCACGGTGTAACCATTGTCGATGGCATTGTTGACAATCTCAAGCAACTCTTCCATGGGCACGTTCTGATAATCATACCAAAGCCAGTTGTCGGCCACCTCAAGAATGAAAGGCTTGTAGTAGGGATGGTGAGTGAAAGAGGCGATGCCGATGTAGTCGTCCATCTTGATGGGCAGTGATGCGGCATAGCTCTGCGGCGTGTAGGTTTTGCCTTCCCATGTGAAGGTTTCGGGAAGTTTGCCCATATAGGCATCAAGAATGCCCTTAAAACCGTCGATCCAAGCGGGAGTGAGCTTTTTGAGCTTGCGTTGATTGATCACGCTTGCATAGCCCGAAAGGTTGGCGGTAAGCTCGCTGGTGTTAAACTTCTTATCGCCATAGGTCATGCCTGTGTACACCTCATTGGGCACCATGCCATAATTTTCCCACACATAGGGAACATCGGCGGCAGCACCACCTTCGGCAAAATTGATTTTGCCGTCCATGCGAATGTACTTGATGGCTTTATCGAGATAGCAGTGATAGACCACAAAACCTTCGCTCAAGTGAACTTCTTTGCCGGTTTTGCGCAAGATTTCACTTTCAAAAAAAGTGTTGGTGGAGTAGCACCAGCATGTGCCCGATTTGTTTTGGTCTTTGACAGGTGTGGTTTTTACTATTTTCACATCGGTGAATTTGAAACCCGTGCTATCGGGAATTACGACCTTGCTGTCGGCAGCGGCGCTGAGCGACAAGCTTAAAGCCAACATAGCTAATAGTGAGTGTTTCATTTTGTTGAGTAATTTGTTTTGATGATTATTAGGTTAATGTCATATTATTAAAAAGTTAGCTGAGTGTCACAACGCATTGCCCGTCATGATATTTTAATGTCACCACGCCCATTTGACACAAATTCACCACCGATTGTTCGGCGAGAGCACGTGAACAGTGCGTGAGCCGCATGAATCCACTCAGCGTGATGCCGCCATGACCATTAAGATAGTCGAGTAGCATCTGCTCCCGTTCACAGTAGGTGATAGTCCCTCCGCTGCCCGCTTGTTGCTTGCTGCGCAACAATTTCACATGCATGGAGCTTGCTAAGATATTTTCGTCGGCAACGCGATAATATGCTTTCCAATGCCCACTCTCATCGGGAGCTTTCACGGGCTTGGCCGATGCTTCATCAATATCGACCTTAACGACCGTTTTTCCCTCAATGTGATAAACGGAGAAGTGCGGTTTCTGTTCGGGTTTGCAATACATTTGAGCGGCTTGGTCAATCATATAGATTTCTTCCTCGCTGTTCACTCCGGCAATGCTGCCGTTGTCTTTCACGCCTACAAGCAGCCGCCCTCCGGTATTGTTGGCAAACGCGGAGATGCTTCGGGCAATCTTTCGAGCGTCGTTGATTTGAAACTTAAAATCCTGCTGCTCGTGTTCGCCCTGCGCAATAAGCGATTGAATGTATTGCTTATCGGACATTCCTCTCGATTATTTGATTTCAGGATACGGTTTGTTCACTTCTTTCTGGTGGGGCACTTTCTTTCCGTTGAGAATGGCAGTCAGATAAGGCTCCAGTTTTTTCGCATAGTAGTAGAAACCGATGTCAGTGAGATGGATGCCGTCCACTGTGCCATCATTATTGGGGCCATAGATGTTTTTTGAGTCCACATAATATAGATTGCGAGGATTTTCCTCACGCAGCCTTAAATAGTTTTTATGGAACTCATAATTTTTTTGTGGAAGATACTTGCTGTAGAAACCACTGTATTTCGCGTAGCTGTACATTTGCCCTTCTACCATGAGAATGGGAACATCGGGCCTTGCCCGGCGCAAGATGTTGATGAATTCATAGGTGAGGGTATCGCACATGTCTTTGGTACAGTTGGGCACAGGATCGATGACAAAAGCGGCCACATCGGGGATCGTGGCCATGGCGCGTGCCATGCAGAAGTCCATCTTGCCTTCGCCACTGATGCCAATGTTCACGCATTCAATATCCAAATCGCGTTGAATGATGTTGGTGCCCACCATGCCCGGATGGCAAGCGCATCCGCCTTGCAAAATGCTGGTGCCGTAGAACACGATTTTCTTTCCCGCCCGCGGACTGTTGAGCACGGGCTGTGTGATGGTGGCTGTGCTGTCAACACCTATTTCAAGCCAGCGCACACCATCGTAAAGAGGCAAATAAAGCATGTATTCATGCATCTTGCCGTCGAGCTGATCCACATACACCTTGCTTTGGATGGAATCTTCACGTGGGCGCACAGGGCTATCGATGCGGCGTGGCCGGTTGCAGTTTACAAACTGCCACGAATGGGTGTCTTCATCCCAGATGTAGAGAGAGGTTCCCTTGATGCCGGTGTCGGCCATGTGCATCATGTGCATATTGGTGAGCAGATTGTAGCGCACGGCCACTGAGCGTGAGTTGGTGGCAAAGCGAAAGGCCTTGCCCGTGGTGCATTTCGCACGATCCCACAGGTCGGGGCGCACACTGTCTTTCAGATAAGCAGGGATGCGAGAACTGAGCGTTTTTTCAAACGCATAATTAATCATCTTGAAATTGAGGGCGTTGTAATATTTTAGCGTGTCGGCATTCGTGAAGTCTTGCGAATGGGCGCATAACGCAGAAACAGCGGCAAGCAGTGCGATGCACAAAAGCCGTGAAGGATGATGAATCTTCATGTGAGTGTAAGTTGAGAATATTTGACAAAATTACGAAGAAATCCTAAAACCCACAAATTGCAAGCAAAGAAAATGCGACCGATTGAGAACCGGTCGCATGAATGTGTTTCCTTAATTGAAAAACGTAGGGTTTATTGCAGTGTGCCGTTTTGGGCAGCCTTAATCATGTCTTCGTTGGCAGTGATGTAGACTTCCACACGGCGGTTCTGTGCGCGACCAGCAACGGTGCTGTTGTCGGCCACAGGATAGTCATAGGCCAAACCTTCGCTGCTCATGCGGCTCTTGGCCACGCCGGCATTGGTGAGATAGTTAAGCACAGCATCGGCACGCTGTTGCGACAATTTCTCGTTCACGGCGCGAGAACCGGTGTTGTCGGTATGGCCATAAATCTGCACGTCGGTCTGAGGATTGTTGATCAGTGAAGCTGCAAACGAGTTGAGCGAAGTTTGCGCTTTTGCGCTCAGGTTGTATTTGCCGGTTTGGAAAAGGATGCCTTCGTCGAAAGTGACTTTGATGGCGGCAAGACCGTTGGTGTCGGTCACAGTGTCGACTTGCGCACCATTGATGGCGGCAAGTTCTTTAGCTTGCTTATCCATCTTCTTGCCGATGAGCGTGCCAGCCACTCCGCCGGCCACAGCACCGATGGCACCGCCGATGGCAGCACCTTTGCCTTTGCCAATGAGGGCACCAATGCCTGCGCCCAACGCACCACCGCCACCGGTGCCAATCATGGCACCCTTAGCTGTGTTGTTCAACGAACCGCAGCCCGAAACTCCCAACAGAAGCGCTGCGCTTAAAACCATGCACAATAATTTTTTCATTTTCTTCTTATTTTAAGGGTTAGTAAAATCTTATATGTTTTGCAAAAATAGATTTTTTTTTTGAATTGCATGCCATAAAAAGTGCAAAAACCGACAAATGACCGCTATTATCATATAAAAAGGTTAACTTTGCACGATGAATAAAATGGAATCCATTACCGACATCCTGAAACAAAAAATGGGCATTGAATCGCTTAATTCAATGCAGAAACGTGTGCTTGACATATCGGCGCGATATAAGAATTTGACACTTTTCGCACCCACCGGCAGCGGAAAAACATTAGCATATACGCTCGTGCTGTTGCATGATTTGAGCGACCGCTTGGGACTGACGCAAGCCGTGATCGTGGCTCCGTCGCGTGAGTTGGTGCTCCAAATTGGTCAAGTGGTCAAGACACTTGCTGTGGGTCGCAAGGTGACATGCCTGTATGGCGGCCATCAGGCAAAAGAGGAACGCCAGTCGCTCTCGGTGGCTCCTGATGTGGTGGTGGCAACTCCCGGGCGCTTGCTTGATCACCTGACGCATGAACGGCTGGATTTAAGCAAGATTGCTCTTGTCGTTCTCGATGAATTTGACAAAATTCTGGAATTGGGCTTTGAGGAAACGATGCGCCAAGTGATGGGTTTTATGCCGGGGACTGCCCGCCGAATTCTCACATCGGCTACACCGATGACAAATGAAGTTCCGGCATTTGTGAAAATGGATGGAGCTGCGTTGCTTGATTGCCGAGGTGTGGATGGGCCGGCTGCCCGCATGGAGAAATGGATGGTAGGCGAAGAGAAAGGCTTGAAAAAAACAGAACTATTGCTGAAATTGTTGACGTTTTGTGGCGGGAAAACGATGGTTTTTGCCAATACCATAGAAACAGCTCTAAATCTTGCGGCCA
>JAFVCX010000079.1 GCA_017478855.1 Muribaculaceae bacterium
CGCCATGCGTGGCACCGACCCGCTGATGCACACTAACCAGGGCATCTATGTGGGTGATGCTGGTTTTGCGATCGGCAATGCGGCCTACATGGACGGCAACAAGCGTCTGCCTGCTCTGGGCGACTATGTGCGCGACGGGCGTTGGTGCTCATTCGATATTCCGGTGAGTGTGCTCAAGAGTTTCGTTAGTCCCATGTTTGCCGACGAGACCAACTTCATGGGCAACGTCTTTGCCGTGCTCAGCGGTGGAGTAGGTGGTGCGCAACTGCAATTTGACAATGTGTTCTTCTACAAGAATCCCAATGTTGATACCTCTCTGCCCACTACCGACGAAGAGACGGCTATCGGCAAGTATGCTTCGCTCGCACTCGATGAGAATGGCCAATACACCTTTGATGTTGCCGACGGTTACGACTATGTAATTATCGGTGCCAGCAACGGTTTCAAAGAAATGGTGCAAGACGAAATCGTGGCCGACTACAGTGTAGATGAGGTGAATAATTTCCTGTATATTTGGGAAAACACGTTCACGGCGTTGCCGTCGGAGGGCGTGAACTCATTTGGTTTCGATGAGGGCTACAACCACTATGCAGTGGGCAATGCCGGCTGGTCGGGACTGGGCTACGCTTCACAGAATGTGGGCAAAGACCTGTCGATGCTCGATGATACTTACTACCTGCACTTCGCCATGAAGGGCAACGACATCATCAAGCACAACAACCACACCGTGGGCGTGGGCAGTGCGCAATTTGTGATAGGCAACAGCACTACCGGTCCTGTGATGCTGGGCGATTACAAGCGCGATAACGCATGGTATAATTTCGACATTCCATTCTCAGTGATTTGTTCACTGGCAGGCAATCCGTTTGCCGGCGAAGGTGGCGAGCAGGCATTCTTGGGCAATGTGTTCTCAGTGCTGAGCGGTGGAGACCGGGGAGCCGAATTGCAATTCGACAATGTGTTCTTCTACAAGCGCCACAGCGATAGCGGCCAGCCTGGTTTTGATCCCGAACTGGGTCAATACGGCAGCAAATCACTCGACGAGAATGGGCAGCCCACTTTCGACCTGAGTGCGCACAAAGATTATGTGCTCGTCTCTCTGGGTCAGAACGAGGCTAATCGCATCAAAGATGTCACGCTGGCCGACTATCGACCTGACGATGTGAACCACTTCCTCTATGTGTGGGACGGCACTTACAGGGCTGTGGCTTCGAGTGGTGTCAATTCCTTCGGCGAGAATGAAGGCTACAACGCCTATCAGGTGAGCGACAATGTGACTTGGTCGGGACTTGGTTACGCTTCGAAGGATAATGGCAAAGACCTGTCGATGCTTGATGACAGCTACTACTTGCACATTGCCTTCAAGGGCAGTGACGCTGAGCAGCATGTGACTCATGTGGTGCGTGTGGGTGCCGCAAGTTTTGCCGTGGGCAGCGCCCCGTTTGTAGATAATGGCAACGTGGTGGGTCTGCTGGGCGACTTCAAGCGCGATGGAGAGTGGTACTCACTCGATATTCCCTTTAGCGAGATCATGGCTCGTGCCAACCCCGTGTTTAGCAATGCCAGCAATTATGTGGATAACGTGGTGGCCTTGCTGAGCGGAGGAGTAGCCGGAACAGAACTCAACTTCGATGCCGTGTTCTTCTATCGCAACAAAACCGACGATGGAATGACCGGTGATGTGACTGGCGATGGCAAGGTGGATGTGAGCGACGTGAACGCTGTAATTAACATCATCCTCAAGAACAAAGTCGAATCGGATTATCCTGGCGTGGCCGACATGGATGGCGACGGCAAGGTGGATGTGAGCGATGTGAACGCGATCATCAATCTGATTTTGAAGGTTGGATAATCTGACTGAAGCAGTAAAAAGACTAATGGGATGCGCCCTTTGGAGGGGCGCATCCCATTATTATATGGCAAATGGCGAAAGATTTTTTCTGACATTTTTTGTTGGCGATAAACATCGGTTTGATATGGAAAATTATTTTTGTGTGGATAATTGTCTTTGATGTGGTGAATTTGGTGGCAAAATCGTTATTTTGGGTTGAACTTGCATGCCTTGAATCGCAAAAATATTCGTGAAAAAGTTTCGCTATCAGGAAAATAAATTGTAGTTTTGCAGTCGTTTTTTATCAATTATCAAAGTTCGTAATGGCAGAAAAAGCAAAAGTCCAGTTCCGGCAGAGCATCGTTGTTCGCTTCTCAGGCGACAGTGGCGATGGCATGCAGCTGGCTGGCAACATTTTCTCGAATGTGAGCGCTGGTCTTGGCGATCGCATTTCCACATTCCCCGATTATCCCGCCGAGGTTCGCGCTCCGCAAGGCTCGCTGGGTGGTGTGTCAGGTTTCCAAGTTCATATTGGTCATGGTGTTCACACGCCTGGTGACGAGTGCGATGTGCTGGTGGCGATGAACCCCGCAGCCCTCAAGCAGAATGCTCAATTTCTGCGCAAGGGTGGCGCTGCAATCGTTGACATTGACACGTTCAACAAGGCAGGTCTCGACAAGGCGCTCTATACTACCGATGATCCCTACGAGGAACTCGGACTGAAGGCACAGGTGGTTGAGGCTCCTATCACCACAATGGTGAAAGAGGCACTCAAGGATACCGGCATGGATTTGAAGGCTCAACTCAAGTGCCGCAATATGTTTGCGCTGGGTCTGGTGTGCTGGTTGTTCAACCGTCCCATGGAGGCTCCTCTCAAGTTCCTCAAGGCCAAGTTTGCCGACAAGCCTCAAGTGTATGAGGCCAACGAACTGGTCATTAAGGGCGGTTATAACTATGGTCACA
>JAFVCX010000080.1 GCA_017478855.1 Muribaculaceae bacterium
CGTTCTTCTGGGGCATTTCGATGAACTTCTTCACCGAGGTGGCCAAGATGCGTGCGGGCCGATTGCTCTGGGCTAAGATTGTGAAGAGTTTTGGCGCAAAGAACCCGAAATCCATGTCACTGCGCACCCACAGCCAAACATCGGGCTGGTCGCTCACCGCGCAAGACCCGTTTAATAATGTGGGTCGCACCTGCATCGAAGCAATGGCTGCCGCTCAAGGACACACCCAGTCGCTGCACACCAATGCTCTCGATGAGGCCATCGCGCTGCCCACCGATTTCTCGGCTCGTATTGCCCGCAACACGCAGATCTACATTCAGCAAGAAACCTATGTGACCAAAGCCATTGACCCATGGGCCGGCAGCTACTATGTGGAAAAACTCACCGATGAGCTTGTGCACAAAGCATGGGCACACATCGAAGAGATTGAAAAGCTGGGTGGTATGGCCAAGGCCATCGAAACCGGCGTGCCCAAAATGCGCATCGAGGAAGCCGCAGCACGCACGCAAGCTCGCATCGACAGTGGGCGTCAAGCTCTTGTGGGTGTCAATAAGTATGCTCTCGAAAAAGAACCTCCCATCGACATCCTCGAGATCGACAACACCGAAGTGCGCAAGGAACAGGTGGAAGGTTTGGAGCGTTTGCGTGCCGCACGCGACGAGGCCAAAGTCCAAGCCGACCTCGAAGCCATCACACACTGCGTAGAAACCGGCGAGGGCAACTTGCTCGCGCTGGCCGTTGAGGCAGCAAAAGACCGCGCGTCGCTGGGTGAGATCAGCGATGCCTGCGAAAAAATAGTTGGACGTTACAAAGCTGTTGTTAAAACTATATCTGGCGTGTATTCAGCAGAAACCAAATCAGATCCCGACCTTCAGAAAGCTCGTGAGCTCACAGCAAAATTTGCCAAGAAAGAAGGTCGTCAGCCACGCATCATGGTAGCCAAGATGGGACAAGACGGTCACGACCGTGGTGCCAAAGTGGTGGCAACCGGCTATGCCGACTGCGGTTTTGACGTGGACATGGGACCGCTCTTCCAAACTCCCGAAGAAAGTGCTCGCGAGGCTGTTGAGAATGATGTGAACGTGCTGGGCGTTTCTTCGCTCGCTGCCGGTCACAAGACCCTCATCCCCGCCGTAATTGCTGAGCTTAAGAAACTGGGACGTGAAGACATCATCGTGATTGCCGGTGGCGTTATTCCTGTGCAGGACTACGACTTCCTGTATAAAGCCGGTGTAGCGGCCATCTTCGGTCCTGGTTCGAGTGTCATGAAATCGGCCATCGAGATTATGAACATTCTTCTTGACGAAGAATAAGAGTCACATAAACACTCTCCATTCCATGTATCGAGGTGGCCCCGGGCCATCTCGATACTTTTTTCGGTGATTGTGGTTCTTGCTGGAGCAAGAACATCTTATTTGTACTTGCAGTTGATAAAAAAACAAAAATCATGGCCTTGTTTTTTTGATGAATGAACGAATTGTGGTAACTTTGTGAGTTGAACCAAATGGCTAACGACCATAATGGGCCATCTAAACTTATTCGGGTATGAAACTCAAACACCACCTTTCTTTTCTGCTCATCGCGTGCCTGCTGATGGCTTGTGACAATAAGCAAGCCACCAACACCAGCACCAGCGGCATTGCCAAGATTAGCTGCGATGAGAGTTTTCAGAACATCCTCGACCAAGAGGTGCAAATCTTCGAATACACCTACCCTGATGCAAGCATCATGGTGAACTATACGGATGAAGCCAGCGCGCTCGACTCGCTCTTGCATCGTCGCTGCGACCTCATCATCACTTCGCGCGACCTTACTAAGGAGCAGCACGACTTGCTGCAAAAGCAGGGCCGTGCATACCGCAGCCGCAGAATCGCAGTAGATGCGTTGGCCGTCATCGTGAATAATGCCAATGATATCGATGAGTTATCGGTTGAAGATCTGCGCGACATTTTCACCGGAAAGGTGCGGCGATGGGGAGAAGTCTTCCCCACCCGGCTCAAGCGCGACTCCATTCAAATCGTCCTTGACCAGTCTGGCTCGGGCATTGTTCATTACTTGAAAGAGAAATTCACACAAGGCAAAGATTTTGGCAACAGTATAAGCATTTATGCCCAAAACTCAAGCGAAGAAGTGTTTAAGGCCGTCACAAGTCATAAAAATGCAATAGGTTTTGTGGGTGTGAGTTGGATAACGAGCGACATGAAGGCCACACAACTCACCATGGAGCAACGCGTCGAAGACCTGCGCAACAACAATGAAGTGAGCCTGATTGATTTCACTGACCGCATCAAGGTTATGGCCATTCGTGGTGACGACCAAATTGAGGCACGCAAGCCCTATCAAGCATGGATAAACGATGGTTCCTACCCTCTTTTCAGAAGCATTTGGGCCATCGATGCCAGTGCCGGCGGCACGCTTGACCACGGATTTTATAGCTTCCTCACGGGCGTCATTGGGCAGAAAATCATTCTCCAAACAGGCATACTTCCTGCAGCCGAACCCGTACGAATGGTCGAAACCGTCAAATAATTGATGAGATTTCATCCAATTTGACACTTTTTCGGCCAAAATTACAACAAACAGCAACATTTTGGCGTTATTTGGCATGATAATTGCTATTATGCCATTCAAAACAACGAACAAATATTATTTAACATCATAAACACAATAGAAATGAAAACTAAATTCTTTATCGCCGGCCTGCTCTTTGCAGGAGTTTCCTTGATTGCTTCGGCACAAGGCTACAAAGATGGTATTGAGTATTACAAAGTCGATCAGTTCGACAATGCTAAAGAACTGCTCGAACGCAACCTGAATGCCCCGGGCACCGACAAATCGGAAACCTACTACTACTTGGGCATGATTGCTTTCAAGCAGGGCGACTTGAACGGTGCTGCATCATACTTTGAAAAAGGTGTGAGCGCCGATGCCACCAACCCTCACAACTATGTGGGGCAAGGCATGCTCGCGCTGAAGCAAGGTGGCAATGCCAAGGCTCTCTTTGAGCAAGCTCGCAAACTTACCAAGAAAGATCCCAAACTTGAGATTGCCATTGCACGTGCCTACTACGCTGTGAATCCCACCACTTATGCAAAAGACATTGAAAAGTGCGTGAAAACGGCGCAGAAGTGGAACATTAAGGATCCCGATAGCCACATCTTCTTGGGCGACATGGATGCTGACAAGAAAATTTGGGGTGATGCTGCCGGCAAATATGAAATGGCCTTTGACTTCGACCCCAATAATGTGGAGGCCTACGTGAAATATGCCAACACCTATTTTAATGTGGCTCCCGCTATGGCTATTGAGCGTCTGGAAGAGCTTAACACCAAGAGTCCCAACAAGGCTCTTGTGCAACGCCAACTCGCCGAGAAATATTACAGCGATTTTCAGGGTGCCAAGTCGGCCGAGAAATATGGTGAGTATATCAAGAATCCCAACCACTTCGCTCAAGACGAGGTGCGCTATGTGCAGCTGCTGTTCTTCGGTGAGAAGTATCAACAGAGTTATGAGCTCGCCACCAATCTCATTTCGAAACTTGACCCGAATGACTCTAAGGTATTCTACATGCGCCGCATGCAGCTCTATAACCTGATTCAACTCGAGACGTGGCAAGAAGCCGCCGAGGCAGGTAAGGCATTCTTTAGCATGACCAAGCCGACCGACGCAGAATATGAAGTGAAAGACTACACCGACTATGGCCGCGCTCTCCAAGAAACCGGTCAAAACGAGGCTGCTCTCGAAGCCTATAACAAGGCCATCGAGCTGAATCCGCAAAACACCGACCTGATTCGCAATATGGGCGACACTTATGCCGCAACCGAAAACTATGAGAAGGCAGCTTCGTATTACCAGCGTCTTGTTGACACGAACCAAAATACATCAAACGACTTGTTCGTGCTCTCGCGCTACTATTACTATCTGGCTTCAGATGCTCAAGATGCCGATGTGCGTGCCGATGCCACTGCCAAAGCTCAGAAGTATCTTGACGAGGTGGACGCACTGGTGCCCAACAACGTGCAGATTGTGAATCAAAAAGCCAACATGGCCAAGTTCCTTGAAGGAGATGAAAACAATGGCAAAGCCGTTGCAGCCTATCAGCAACTGCTTAAGATTCTCGATACGAAAGCCGATAAAAACGCCTACGCGCGCTACTATAAGTTTGCCTACAACTACTTGGCTGGCTATGAATTCTCGCATGGCGACAAGGCTCTTGCCAAAGAATACTACAAGAAATGGCTGGAGTTTGACCCCGAAAATGAGGCTCTGCGCAAATATGTGGAAACACTCAAATAACAGGCCAATCGCCGAGGGAAACTAAAAATGGGGGCGGAACCATCTCGGATTCCGCCCCCATTTTTTTTGATACTTACTGATGCGGCTCATGCATGCGGCAAGTTCTTTTCTGATGTTAAGGTTAGGCTTTTAGCCCAAATAAGATTTTAGCAATTTGCTCTTTTGACCTTTCAGGCGACGAATTGCTTTTTCTTTGATTTGACGCACACGCTCACGTGTCAGGTCAAATTTCGCGCCTATTTCCTCAAGTGTCATTTCTTGGCATCCTATGCCAAAAAACATCTTCAGGATGTCACGCTCACGTGGATTCAATTGGTCAAGGGCACGATTCACCTCCTTGCTGAGCGATTCCTGATTGAGTGTATGGTCAGCCATTGGGCTGTCGTCGTTAGGAAGCACATCGAGCAGACTGTTGTCCTCTCCGTCCACAAACGGCGCATCCACACTCACATGGCGGCCCGACACCTTCCTCGTGTCACTGATCTTCTCAACGGGCACATCAAGACGCTCTGCAAGCTCTTCGGCCGAAGGACGACGCTCGTGTTCTTGCTCAAACTTGGACAATTCTTTGCCAATTTTATTGAGCGAGCCAACCTGATTGAGAGGCAGCCTCACAATGCGCGACTGCTCGGCAAGTGCCTGAAGAATCGACTGGCGGATCCACCACACTGCATAGGAGATAAACTTAAAGCCACGGGTTTCGTCGAATTTCTGGGCCGCCTTAATCAGGCCGAGATTTCCTTCATCAATCAAATCAGGCAGACTTAATCCCTGATTTTGATACTGTTTGGCCACCGAAACGACAAAACGCAAGTTGGCACTGACGAGTTTATCGAGAGCAGCTTGGTCACCTTCGCGAATGCGCTGCGCCAACTCCACTTCCTCATCAACAGTAATCAGCTCTTTTCGGCCAATTTCCTGCAAATATTTGTCGAGCGACGCGCTCTCGCGATTGGTGATTGATTTTGTAATCTTAAGTTGTCTCATCTTGCGTTAAGTAGAGTTTAAGCGTGCAAAGATACAACAATTTATCGAGATGACAAAATTTCAGTTCATTTTTCAAAATAACGATTGAAGGATTTTTCATCTTTCTGGCCATTTCAGAGTTACAGGTAAGGGCGCAAATTAGCACTATACCTGCCACGAAGCCGCCTGATGGCTTTTTCTCGTATCTGCCTCACCCGCTCTTGCGAGAGGTCAAACATGGCACTTATTTCATCAAGTGTCTTTTCACGGCAACCTATGCCAAAAGACAACCTCACTATTTCGCGCTCTCTTTCGTTGAGCTGATTGAGGCTGCGCCTCATCTCAAAGCGCAAGCCCTCATATTGCACAGTCGAGTCGGTTGCCGGAGTGGTGGTGTTAACCATCACATCGAGTAAAGAGCCATCTTCGCCCTCAGCGAAAGGCGCGTCAACCGATGTTTGACGCACCTGCCCCACAAGTGTGGTCTGCACCCGTTCCTCCGGCATGTCGAGCATCATCGCCAATTCGGCCACCGAAGGTTGCCGTTGCTCCTGTTGCTCAAATTGAGTGATGAGTTTCTGCAATTTAGTTTGCTGATTCACCTGATTGAGCGGCACGCGCACCACATGGCCATTCTCAGCCAGTGACTGCAACATGGCTTGGCGAATCCACCACACCGCATAAGAAATAAATTTGAAGCCACGTGTTTCATCAAACTTTCGGGCTGCACGCAGCAGTCCCATATTGCCTTCCTCTATCAAGTCGAGCAAATTCATGCCGCTTCCTTGATATTGCTTTGCAACCGACACCACAAAGCGAAGATTGGCATTTACGAGTTTTCGCAAAGCCTCTTGGTCGCCTTGATGAATGCGCTGAGCCAGTTCTATTTCTTCATCCATTGTGAGCAGAGGAATTCGGCTGATTTCTTGCAAGTATCTTTGCAGGGCGTTGCTGTCACGATTGGTAATTTGCTGGGAGATTTTAATTTGTCGCATGAATGTGTGTTTTTATGAAGTTAGACTCTCTGTGTTTCTTGGGTAAAAAAGCGTCAATACACTTGCAAAAATCATGCCAAAATTAAAGATGAAGGCCGTGGCGATTGCCAGCGGCCTTCATCTTTCTGGTTTCCAGTTATATTTTTCCCCTTATTTAGTCTTCTTCCACATCACTCAGGTCTACTGCTTTGTAGAAGCGTTTGCCGGTGGGCAAAATGCCGTACACAATCATCACCTTGTCGCTGCTGCCGCTACGCATGATTTGGTTGTAGATATTCTCCACATCATCGCTGTCATTCACGTCCACGTCGTTGATTTGGGTGATGATATAACCCTCCTTAATGCCTTCGGAACGGAATTTTCCGGCTTTCAGACCCACCACTTTCACACCATGTGTGATTGAGTGATTTTTCTTCTCCTCGTCGGTGAGTTTCACAAACGCGCAACCCAGCGAGGTGATATCGCTATTCTTCGTCATCTTGGTGTTACCCTGATTGTTTTTAAAGGTAACCGTAGTGGTGCGCAATTTGTTGTCGCGGTAATAAGTAACCTCGGCTTTGTCGCCCGGACGCAGCTTATTCATCTGCTCCTGCATCTCACCACTGTTTTTCACCGAGCTGCCATTGAGCTTCACAATCACATCACCTTCTTCAAGGCCGGCCTCCATAGCAGCACTGCGGTCGTTCACTTTGGCCACATAAATGCCCTCGTTGGTGGCAGTGATCTTGTGTTCTTTGGCAAGGTCGGCATCCAGTTCGCGGTATTGCACGCCCAGCACAGCGCGTTGCACGGTGCCATATTGTTTGATGTCGGTCACCACTTTCTTCACCGTGTTGCTGGGAACGGCAAACGAGCAACCGCTATAATTTCCCGTGGTGGAATAAATCATGGTGTTGATGCCAATCAATTCGCCGGCAGTGTTGACCAAAGCGCCACCACTATTGCCGGGATTGACGGCGGCATCGTGCTGAATAAACGACTTGATGCCCATATTGCTGCTCTCGGCCAAACCGCGGCCTTTGGCACTGATAATGCCGGCGGTGACGGTGCTGTTGAAGCCAAACGGATTGCCCACGGCTACAGCCCATTCACCCACCTTCACGGCATCGCTGTTGCCAAACGTGATGGGGCGCAGACCTTTGGCGCTAATCTTGATGAGAGCGATGTCGGTATTGGCGTCGGTACCCACCACCGTAGCATTATATTTGCTGTTGTCGTTCAAGGTAACCTCAAGTTTCTCGGCTCCATCAATCACGTGGTTGTTGGTCACGATATAGCCATCCTCGCTGATGATCACACCCGACCCTGAACCTTTGGGCTGAGGTTCGCTCTTTTGTTGTTGCTGCTGTTGTTGCTGGCGACGAGGAGTCTGTCCGAACCCAAAACCCGGGCCGAAGAAGAACTCAAATGGGTCTACCCCACCCTGATAATAATTTTGCTGCTTGGGCGTTTCAAAACTCTTGATGCTCACCACTGAATTGATGGTGTTCTCGGCCACTTCGGTAAAGTCGAGGCCCGCCACAGCCGCAGCGCGAGTGGTACTCGCCGTGCGCACAAACGAATCATCTATTGTAGTGGTTTTCTCACTCGGGATGAAGGTGTCCACATCCACGCCGGCACTGCGCAGCGCGCTGGTACCCATGAGTGTCGTGGCCGAACCAAGCACGGCCGACGCGACAAGCAACATGGCTAATTTACTATTCTTTTTCATACGTTTTAATGTTAAATTATTTCTGTTTTTGCAATTTCAATCGTTAAAATTAACTTTTCAATGATAACGCAAAAGTACTTCAATTATTTGCAAAAACAATACCATGTATTTTATTTTTTGCACAAATTAAATAATTGCCATCAGCTTTTTAAGTTGTTTTGCAAACAGCGATATTATTTTTCATTTTGATAAGAGATTGCAACGTCGGTGCGATGATGGATTTTGTCAGTTTGTGACAAATATTATAATTTTGCCGCACACAATCATTCACAACGACATGAAACGCATTACTCTCTTTTGGTTAGTATTTTGTGTGACAGCGTTTTGCTGCATTTCAGCTCATAACAACGAGGTGATTCTTGTGCAACAGCTCACCCAAGAAGAGCGCGGGTTGATGCCCGACAAGACCATTGAGTTGCAGCTGCCGCTGCTCACCTTTGCGCCAAAGACCGATGACAACTTTAAGGTCGAAATGACAAAATGGCTGAATAAGATGGCAGATTCTGATGGTGAGCACCGCACCTTCAGGCTCACTCTAGCACCACACGAGGGGCAAGGAATCGCAATTGGCGTGCAAAGTTTCGACCTGCTTCACCATGCCGAGGACTGGAACGCCTGCCTCGGCGTGTTGCAAGTGGGCGGAAAATACATAGCGGTGATTCAAACAACCGCCAACGCCGCTTTGCTAAAGCGCACATTCAAAAAAGCGGGCGAGAAAAGAAAATTTGTACGGGAATTTGAGATCGTGGAGTTCAAACGACCCGAAACTGCCACCACGCTCATCGGCGCGTGGGATGGGCAGCACATTGAGGTCACGTCGTTTGTTTCCAACGACGAAGACGCTTTGCAATAATATCAACGAGGACGCGTGCGGTCAGTGCACGAGGTCGTTAATCACATGGGCTTGAAGCGACGGCACTAATTTGCGCCAGTCCTTTGAGCCGATGTATTCTTTGATTACATGGGCATGTTCCATGTTGTGCATGTCGCTGCCCAGCAAATCCACCTGATTGTTCTTAACAAGCCACAAGGCCGTTTCGCGTGCCTGCGGACCATAATAGCCGGCCAGCGAAAGGATATTGATTTGGAACTTGATGCCCATGCCGTGCAGCTGCTCAAGGCGCTGCTTGCGATGAGCGTAATAGGCATATCGCTCGGGGTGCGCCAGCATGATGTTATAGCCCTTACACTTGAGGTCGAAAAGCGTTTCGTCGAGTCCCAGCAACTCTTGCTGGAACGAATTCTCCATGAGCAAATAGTTGCCGGGCATGGCAATCAGGTTGCCGGCCTGATATTGCTCTTGCCAGAACTCATCTATTCTGTATTCTGCCGAAACGTGCAATTCCATGTCAAGGTCGGTTTCGGCCACAGCCTTTTTCAGCAGCTCAAAGGCCGGCAGCAGTGTTTCGGGTGTATTCTCGAAGGTGCTGGCCGTCACATGCGAGGTGAGAATCACTCGCTCAATGCCCATTTCTTTCTCGGCACGCAGCATTTCAAGAGAATCCTCAAGCGATTGGGCACCGTGATCCACTCCGGGCAAAATGTGGCAGTGAACATCGGTGTGGTAGAAGAGCTTAGCTTCGTTTTTTTTATGTCGGAACAGATTAAACATGACTCATTTGCTTAACTATGCGTGCAAATTTAGCACAAAATATCGACTGCGAAGACAGAATCTTCTCTGTTTTAGATTTTTTTAGCCGAAAATAAGTGTTTTTTTTGGTCAATAAAAAAACTATTCGTACCTTTGCACGCCATTACGAAAAATGGGCACTTACCATTGCCCACCGCATTTTGTAAATTATAAAACGAAATATTGAAATGAAAAAAGGTATTCATCCGAGCAACTATCGCGAGGTCGCATTCAAGGACATGTCGAATGAAGAGGTGTTCATCACCCGCTCTACTGTCAATTAAAAAGAAACCATCGAAATCGATGGCGTGACCTATCCTCTGGTAAAACTTGAAATCACCAGCTCTTCTCACCCCTACTTCACCGGCAAGCAGAAGTTGGTGGACACCGCAGGTCGCGTGGACAAGTTCTTGCAGCGTTACGGCGACCGCAAGAAGAAATAAATTCTTGCTCTTCGCCTTTTAGTGCACAAAACAAACAGGGGCACCCACCATACGGAGTGTCCCTGTTTGTTTTCACCCTCCGCGAGAGGCCGCAGCCACCTTGCGCAGAGAGAATCGCACAGCTTGGTCAAAGTTCTATTGACACCTGCTCGTCATCATGGCCGGCAGGCACGTCTTGCGTGCTGCGACGCGCCTTGCGTTCGGTAAAATATTCTTGCATGCTGGTAAAGTTAAACAGGATGAACGACACACCCGTGAGGATGACCACCAGCGACGCATTGGTGCGCACGGCGGGCACAGCGCAAATCACGCCCCCAAGCACCACGACCAGCAGCGGCAACACATAGTGCCATGCCCGAGTGCGGAGCAGCTTTCGCGACAGAAACAGGTACACCACATGGTATAACCCCAGCACCACCAGTACTACTCCCATAAGAACGCTAAACACGCCAGCAAACATGGCCGGCCACGCCAGCAGGGTCACACCGAAGCACAGGCCACCCAACGCAGGCACCACCCCCAGCCCCGAAGTGTGGCGGCTATGGTGCAGAGCCGAATCGGCCAGATAGATTACCGACGGAATGGCAAACACCACGCCCACAATGCGAGCCACCCAGAAGAAAAGGTCGGGCTGGCCATTAAAGATAAGCAACAAGATTCCCGCCAAGAGCAGAACCACGTTTGACAGCAGATGGGTTGAAATTTTCATGACACACATATATTATTAATAATGTGCGAAGATAGCATATTTTGACCGATAGCGCACCATTTGAAGAAATTTTCGTACTTTTGTCAGCACATGAAACTAACAGTCATCATCAACCCCATTTCGGGAGCCGGCGCAAAGGGGCACATGCCGCAGCTCATCGCCAATTATCTCGATGCCGACAGGCACACGGTGGACATCCACTTCACCGAGCGTCCCGGCCATGCCACTCTGCTCACCCAGCAAGCGGTGGGCAACGGTGCCGACGCTGTGCTGGCTGTGGGGGGCGACGGCACGGTGAACGAAGTGGCACGTGCCTTGTGCGGCACCCAAACTGCTCTTGCCGTGCTTCCCTGCGGCTCGGGAAACGGGTTGGCCCGCCACCTGCATATCTCCATGGACGCCACAAAAGCACTCGATATCGTGAACCGCGGCATTATCGATGCTGTGGACTACTGCACCGTGAACGACCGTTCATTTTTCTGCACCTGCGGTGTGGGCTTCGACGCGCAAGTGAGCTACAAGTTTGCCAACGAAGACACACGCGGCCTCGTCACCTACATCCGCACCACCATCAGCGAATATTTTCGCTATCGTGCCCGCCACTACCGCATCAGCATCGACGGCGAGCAATTTGAGGAAAAGGCATTTGTGATTGCCTGTTGCAACGCCGCCCAGTATGGCAACAACGCCTTTGTGGCTCCTCACGCCTCGATGCAAGACGGGAAAATCGACATCACCGTCATTCACCAGTTCAACCTCGCCGAAGCAGCCTTGCTGAGCGCACGGCTTTTCACCAGCTTGATAGACCACGACCGCCACGTGAGCATCTACCGGGGCCACGACATCATCATCGAGCGCGATGAGCCTGATGTGATGCACCTTGACGGCGATCCCGTGATGATGCCAGCACGTTTGCACATCACCTGCCATCCTGCGGCTTTGCGGGTGGTGGTACCCAATGCCAACACTGTGATCTAATAAGTTTTTATATATTTTTAACACCAGAAAAGAGGCGAGATGCGTCTTTTTTGGTTAATTTTGCATTGTTGTAAAGCTATAATGACGGCTCCTCATCATGCCTTCTACTTTCGCAATGCTCCCAAAGAAGCCCGGTTGCTTCTCTACTAACTGATACTGCTCAACAGAAAACTATATACTCTAAATTTCTCTAAAAATTAATTCTTATGAAAAAAAGTCTACTTTCTATCGTGTTGCTGCTCCTTTCGGCAGCTTTTACAGTATCGGCCGTTGAGTTTAGTAGCGGCGACTTAATGTACAGCACAGATGGCACCAACGCTACTGTCACCGGGCTGAGTACCACCGGCAAGGGCAAGAGTAGCCTGAATCTGGAAATCCCATCGACCATCACTTACAGCGGCACAAAGTATCGTGTCAATGCCATCGCCGCCAATGCTTTCAAAGGACAAACCAACCTCACGGGCGTGCAATTCCGCTGGGGCGTGACTGTCATTGGTTCCAGCGCATTTGAGAATTGCACCAATGTCACTTATGTGCGTCTGGCCAGCTCCATCACCAACTTCGGCTCCAGTGCTTTCAGCGGCTGCTCGGCACTGAAGACGGTCTACGAGCCGTCGTTCACCATGCCCACCGTCTTGCAAGTTTCGACATGGCCGGCAAACAGTGGCATGACGCTCTACATCCCCAATGACACCCAAACCTCCTCGGCCACTTACCAGAGCAACCCCTATTGGAACAAGTTCTCGACCGTCACAGTAGGTTCGCAGGCTTGGGAAATCTACTTCAACGACGGTGGCCTCTACACCGTGGGCAAAGCCGACAGTGACGGCCCCAACACCGTGCGCGAACTCACGCTCATCGGCTACAACACCAACGGAAGCAACACCAGCAACGGAACCGTCTACAGCCCGATTGCCGACGGAACGCCCTCGCTAAGCGGCATCTCCTACAAAGTCACTACCGTCGGCACCTACGCGTTCTACAACCAGCCTACCCTGAAAACCGTCACCATCCCCAGCACGGTGACTTCGTTCAAGAACTCTGCCAACCTTGGCAATTACTGCTCGGAGATGACCGCCATCAACGTGGCCTCGGGAAACACCAACTACAGCAGTTATGATGGTTGCCTCTACAACAAGGCCGGCACAAGAATCTATCGCGTGCCGATGGGGAAGACCACCATTTCCTATAACAGTGCCTTGACCACCGTTTCAGTCAACTCGCACAGCAGTTGTGAAAAACTTAAGTCCATCCGGCTTCCCTACGGCACGAGGATTATCGAAAGCTGGGCTTTCGCCTACACGGCCGCACTCGACTATGTATACATTCCCAGCTCGGTCACCACACTGGCCAATAACGCGTTTGTGGGCACCAGAAAAAACATCTTTGTGTACTGCAACATGGCCACACCGCCCACCATCACTCATACCACCATGTTCGGTTCGAATGTAACAACAACCTCCGGCTCGGTATTGTTTGTCCCCTACGGCAAGATAAACACCTACAAGAGTGCCGGCTGGACTGGATTCCAAGATTATAACATCGGCAGTTGCCAAGCTCATTACATCTACACGGACAACGTGGGCTACACCGTGACCAGCACGGCTACCACCACCGTCAACGGCTCCAGCTACGGCGGACGCGTTAAGGTGGTGAGCTACGGCGCTCCAAACAGCGGCAACACCCTAACAACGATCAACATCCCGGCCAGCATCACCTACAACGGCAAGACCTACGCTGTGACCATGATTGGCGAGGACGCGTTCAACAACCACACTGACAACTTCACCGTCACCGGCTGTGCCAATGTGGACACCATCGGCTCCTATGCCTTTCAAAACCAATCAATCACCAGCTATCCCTTCACTCACACCCTGAAAGTGATTGGTCACAGAGCCTTTGAGGGCTCAGGATTCACGGGCACGGTGCAGATTCCTTTCGGCGTGAAACATATTGGTATATGCGCTTTTGCCAACGGCAAATACAGCCGCATCGTTGTGCCTCAAGGTGTAGGGCATTTTGGTGACATGTGGATTAATACCAGCACACTCACAGAGATCGTCTACAACATGCAGGATCCCTTCTACACCGGATGGGACTTGACCGGCGTGCCCAGCACTTGCTATCTTCGCGTGCCCACCGGCATGATCAAAGAGTACAAGGCCAACAGCAAACTCAGCTCCCGCGCCAACTACATCACCGCCGGAGCCTACGACTTCGCCTATTACAACAACCACGACGGCGGTCATTACTTCCTTACCATCACCAGCACCACACCGACCACCCACAACGGCACGACCTATGCCGGCAGGGCCAAGTATGTTTATCATCCCAACATCCAAAACACGACCAACACAGGCACAGGCACATACGTATTCGGCACCAGCGAGGAAGACCGCACCGTGAGCGGTGACTACCGCAGATATCTGATCACCGAGATAGGCGATTCGCTACTCTACAAGTCTAAGTTCACCAGTGGAACGATTCCTCCCACAGTAACCCGCATCGGACATAGTGCCTTCGAAAGTTCTGCCTACGCCGTGAATAACTTGACCCTGCCCAGTGGCCTAACCTCTATAGGCTACGACGCATTCTATGACAGCAAGATTACCGGTGAGCTCAAGGTGCCCTCCAGCGTGACCACACTGGAGGACTATGCCCTGTGCGCCCCTGCCCTGACCTCGATCTATTTTCCCGACATGGTCAAGCCCGCCATGGGATATCGCGTGTGGAGCCAAACCGTGGGCACTGTGTGGGTGCCTAACAATCGCGCCAGCAGTTATTTGACCACTGCCTCTAGTTGGGGCGGCACATATGCCGACAAACTGGCACCGTGGATCAAGCCCGTTAACACGTCCGAGATGTTCAGCTCGGTGCTGCCCACCAACTTGGCCGGCAGCGACATCAATGCCTACTATGCCAGTGGCTATGACAAGAGCCAGACGACCAAACAGGTGACCCTGACCAAAGCCAACCAATCACCAGCCAACACCGGCTTGCTGCTCACCGACCTGACGGCAGGAGCCGAGTACCGCATCAGCCGCCCCTCGGGCAGCGTATCGTCGCCGATGACCAACTACTTCATCGGTAATCCTGATGCCAATGTCAACGTCTACACCCAAAATGTGGGCTTCTATTGGGATGCCGACAACAAGAAGTTTGTCAAACCCACTTTGCCCTACACTCTGTCAACCGGCCAAGCCTACCTCAAGCTCTCCAGCTCCGAAGCCAGTGGCCTGACCGAAGTCTACACCAATTTGTGGCCCAACAGCGGCAACTACAAGACGGGCGACGTGAATGGTGACGGAGAAGTGGATGTGAACGACGTGAATATCCTCATCAACATCGTGCTCGGCAAGGACAATGCCGGTAATTATGGCGGCCGCGCCAATGTGGACGGTATAGGCGATGTGGACGTGGCCGACGTGAACACGCTCATCAATCTCGTGCTGGGCAAATAACCCTTCTCTTGCTCGCTGACAAACAATCAAGAAGTTTCTTTAACCTATTCATTATTTTCAGCGGATGTCGCATGCAGGTGCGACACCCGCTTTTTCGTAGCCATCAAAAAGGAAATGCTTCGCAGATCGCCACACGGCTTGACCGTGGTGATGACAGGGATTTTTGAAAAACATTTGCGCGATTGCAGAAAAAAGTGTAATTTCGTGACTTGTGACAAAGCAAATGCTCACAAGGGTCGGAAGCCTTAATGATTATGATTTTATAAATCGCGCAATATGAGCTACTTAAAGTTCGATAAAAACCTGATGATTAACTTGGAGCAGTCGCTCACTAAAGAGATACTGCGCACCAACCAGTCAGGAGCCTACCACTGCACCACCGTGGTGGGCTGTAACACCCGCAAACAGCATGGCCTGCTGGTGATACCCATCCCCGAGCTTGACGATGACAACCACGTGCTGCTCTCGTCGCTCGACGAAACGGTGATACAGCACGATGCCCCCTTCAATTTGGGCATTCACCGCTACAAGGGCAACGTCTTTAGTCCCAATGGCCATAAGTACATACGCGAGTATGACTGCGAGCAGGTGCCCACCACCACCTATCGGGTGGGCGGCGTGATTCTCAAAAAAGAGAAGGTTTTTGTCACACACGAAAACCGCATTCTCATTCGCTACACGCTGGTAGAGGCTCACTCGCGCACCAAGCTGCAATTCCGCCCGTTTCTCGCTTTTCGCAACGCCAACGACCTGTGTGTGGAAAACTCAGTGGCCAGCCAAGCCTATGAGCAGGTGCCCAATGGCATAGCCACTTGCATGTATGACGGCTACCCCACCCTGTACATGCAGATGAACCACAAGCCGCACTATGTGCACGATCCGCACTGGTATAAGGATATTGAGTACATCAAAGATCAGGAGCGAGGCATTCCATACAGCGAGGATCTGTATGTGCCCGGATATTTCGAGGTTGAAATCAAGAAAGGTGAACCGCTCATCTTCTCGGCCGGCATCACTCCTGTGAACACTCGGCGGCTCGTGAGCATGTATGAAGAGGAGATGAAACCACGCACGCCTCGCACGAGTTTCTACAACTGTCTTAAAAACAGTGCCAAGCAATTTTACATCACCAATGCCGACGGGCACTATCTGCTGGCGGGTTATCCGTGGTTCAAAATTCGTGCCCGCGACCAGTTCATCGCCTTGCCGGGCTGCACCCTCTCAGTGCATCACAGGCAAGACTTTGAGGCCATTATGGACACCGGTGCCCGTGCCATGATGGAATGGATGGCCACCGGTAAACGCGACCGCCACCTCGACGGCCTTGACCAGCCCGACGTGCCGTTGTGGATGATTTGGGGGTTGCAGCGATATAGTCATGACCAATCCAATGAGATTTGTCGCAACCGTTACGGTGAGCTGATTAGTTCTATGCTCAATTTTATCCTCGACGGCAAGCACCCCAACCTCAAAGTGCAGCCCAACGGCCTTGTGAGCACCGACGGCACGCAGCGTCCCATGTCGTGGATGAATGCCGTGAGAGGCGACAATGGCTTGCCCTACATTCCTCGCACCGGTTTTCTTGTGGAACACAATGGACTATGGTACAATGCGCTGCAATGCGCCATTGAGCTGTTTGAACCGCTGCCTGAGGCCGCCGCGCAAGTAAACCGATGGCGCGAGGTGGCCGAGCGAGTCAAAGAGTCCTTCGTCAGCACATTCTTGAACGACTTCGGCTATCTATATGACTATGTGGATGGCTCTTACACCGATTTGAGCGTGCGTCCCAACATGGTCATTGCCGCCGGACTCGACTATTCGCCGCTCGACCGCCGGCAACGCAAGAGTGTGCTCGATGTGGCCACTCGCGAGCTACTCACTCCCAAAGGGCTGCGCACGCTAAGTCCCAATAGCTACGGTTACAATCCGTGGTATTTGGGTGGCCCCGAAGAGCGACACAGAGCCTATTATACCGGATCGGCGCGGCCGTGGCTCATCGGTTTCTATGCCAATACACACATCAAGGTGTTTGGCTTCAACGGCTTGCCCTTTATTGAGCGAATGCTCATAGGTTTTGAGGACGAGATGAAAGAAGGGTGCATAGGAACCTTGAGCGAGCTTTACGACGGCAATCCGCCCTTCACCGGGCGTGGCGCGGTGAGTTTCGCGCCCAACGTGGCCGGGGCCGTGCGCATTTTGCGCATATTTAAGAATCTAAAAATCATCAATGAATAATTCCCACAAAATCAGCCAACGATGAAAGCATTAATGTTTGGGTGGGAATTCCCACCGCATATCTTGGGAGGACTTGGCACAGCCAGTTATGGACTGACCAAAGGCATGGCACAAAACGGCGACATGGACATCACGTTTGTGATTCCCAAGCCGTGGGGCGATGAGCCAAAAGATTTTGCACACATCATAGGTGCCAACTGCACACCCGTGGTGTGGCGCGATGTGAATTGGGACTATGTGCAAGGCCGCATGGGCAATGTGATGGATCCGCAACTCTATTACGATTTGCGCAATCACATTTATGCCGATTTTAACCACCTCGGCACCAATGACCTCGGTTGCATAGAGTTTTCGGGCCGTTATCCCGACAATTTGCTCGAAGAAATCAACAATTACAGCATCGTGGCCGGTGTGATTGCACGCACCATCGACTTTGACGTGATTCACTCGCACGACTGGCTCACCTATCCGGCCGGCATCCACGCCAAGCAAGTGACGGGCAAACCCTTTGTGATTCATGTGCATGCCACCGATTTCGACCGCAGCCGCGGCAACGTGAATCCCACGGTGTTCAGCATCGAGAAAGACGGCATGAACCATGCCGACCACATCATCACGGTGAGCAACCTGACGCGACGCACTGTGATTGAAAAATATGGCATCGACCCGGCTAAAGTGACTACCGTGCATAATGCCGTTGAGCCACTGAGCGAAGAGCTGCTGCATGTGGAGGTGCCGCCCAAGCACGATAAGGTGGTGACCTTCCTCGGACGAATCACCATGCAGAAAGGGCCGGAATATTTTGTGGAAGCCGCCGTGCAAGTGCTGCGCAAGATGCACAACGTGCAGTTTGTGATGGCCGGCGGTGGCGACATGATGGAAAAGATGATTCGCCTTGCCGCTCGCCGCAACATTGCCGACCGCTTCCATTTCACAGGATTCTTGCGTGGCAAGCAAGTATATGAAATGCTCAAAGCCAGCGATGTCTACATCATGCCATCAGTGAGCGAGCCGTTTGGCATTTCTCCGTTAGAGGCCATGCAGATGGGCGTGCCTTCCATCATTTCCAAACAAAGCGGATGCGCAGAGATTCTTGAGAATGTCATTAAGGTGGACTATTGGGACACCAATGCCATGGCCAACGCCATCTATTCCATCCTGCAATATCCCGCCATGTATCGCCAGCTCAAAGAGCAAGGTCTGGCCGAGGTGAATACCATCACTTGGGACAAGGCAGGAGCCAAAGTCATCAACATTTATCGCTCTCTATTATAAGACGAAACACTTAAAAACAGCAACCACTTATGAAAGCCATTTGTTTCTATTTTCAGATACATCAGCCATTTCGCCTGAAAAATTACCGTTTTTTCGACATCGGTAACGACCACTACTATTATGATGATTTTGCCAATGACGAAATCATCACGCGCATTGCCCATCGCTCTTACTTGCCGGCCAATCAAGTGTTGCTCGACATGATTCGCGAGAATGGCAAGCGATTCAAGGTGGCCTTCTCCATCAGTGGCACGGCCATCGAACAGTTGGAACAATATGTGCCCGAGTTTATCGATTCGATGAAAGAGTTGGCCGCCACTGGCTGCGTGGAATTTTTGAGCGAGACCTATGCTCACTCGCTGGCCTCACTGCAAGATGCCGATGAATTTGTGGCGCAGGTTAAAGCACACGACGCGAAAATAGAGCAACTGTTTGGCCAGAAACCCAAAGTGTTTCGCAACACCGAGCTGATTTACGACGACGACATTGCCCAAATGGTCCATTCACTGGGATTCAAGGGCATGATTACCGATGGTGCCAAGCACATATTGGGCTGGAAATCGCCCAACTATCTTTATGCGGCAGCCAGCACACCCAAACTGAAATTGTTGCTCAAAAACAGCAAGCTGAGCGACGACATTTCATTCAGGTTCAGAAACAGCGACTGGTCGGCCTATCCTCTGACGGCCGATAAATACATCGGTTGGATTGCAGGGCTACCACAAGAAGAGCAGCTGGTGAATCTTTTCATGAACTACGAAACATTTGGCGAGCTGCAACCACGCGAAAGCGGCATTTTTGAGTTCCTGAAAGCTCTGCCGAGGTTTGCCGCCGAGAGTGGCATGCAATTCCTCACGCCCAGCGGGGTTATAGCGAAACTGAAACCCGTGGGCGAACTGTCGGTGATGCACCCCATCTCGTGGGCCGACGAGGCACGCGACACCAGCGCGTGGCTGGGCAACATTCTGCAGCAAGAAGCGGTGGAGAAACTTTACTCAATCGCCGAACGCGTGCGACTGTGTGGCAACCGGCGCATCAAGCAAGAATGGAACTATCTGCAATCGAGCGACCATTTCTTCTACATGTGCACCAAGCATAACAGCGACGGCACCGTGCATTCGCATTACAGCCCTTACGAGTCGCCCTATGCCGCCTTCACCAACTATATGAATGTGCTAAGCGACTTCATGATTCGAGTGGAGCAAGAATATCCGGTCGACATCGACAATGAGGAGCTGAATGCCCTGCTGCTCACCATTCGCAACCAAGAAACGGAAATCAACAACCTCAAACGTCAGGTGGCCATGATGCGCAACAACATCGTGAAGGACACCACAGGCGATTTCGCACCCGAGGGCGAAAACAAGAAGCGAACCGGGCGAAAACACAAATCAAAGTAAAAATTGCACTCGCATTGACATTTGACTTATGATTGATAGAGCTACTGTTGAGCAAATTCTTGACACCGCCGACATCGTGGACGTGGTGAGCGACTGTGTGTCACTCAAAAAACGCGGAGCCAACTGGGTGGGGCTATGCCCTTTTCATAACGACCGCACCCCCTCGTTCTATGTGTCGCGGGCCAAAGGCATCTGCAAATGCTTCAGCTGCGGACAAGGTGGCAGTGCCGTGAACTTCATCATGGAGCATGAGCAAATGACTTATGTGGAGGCACTCAAGTATTTGGCCAACAAGTATCACATCGAGGTCAAAGAGCGCGAGCAAACCGATGAGGAACGAGCCGCACAAACCGAACGTGAGGCCATGCTCATCATCAACGAGTGGGCATGCCAATGGATGGAAAACCAGTTGTGGAACACCACCGAGGGGCAGGAAGTGGGTCTTTCCTACTTCAGAGAACGGGGATTTAGCGATGCCACCATCAAGAAATTCCGTTTGGGCTACTCTCCCGACAACCGAACGGCTCTTTATCAGGCAGCCATTCAGGCCGGCTATAACCGAGAGTTATTGCTCAAACTGGGTCTGTGCAAAGACGATACTCGTGGTGGCGGATTTGACTTCTATCGCGGACGCGTCATGTTTCCCATCTTTAATGTGGCCGGCAAAGTCATCGCATTTGGAGGACGAACGCTGAAAAAAGATGACCATGCCAAGTACTTCAACTCTCCGGAATCGGTCATTTACAGCAAAAAGGAGAGCACCATGTATGGGCTTTATCAAGCCAAGCGTGCCATAGCGCGGCAAGACAAATGTTTCATCGTGGAAGGATATGCCGATGTGATCTCAATGCATCAGGCCGGTTTTGAAAATGTGATTGCGTCGAGCGGAACGGCTCTCACCGAAGGGCACATACACTTGCTGCACCGGTTCACCAACAATGTGACCGAACTTTTCGATGGCGATGCCGCAGGCATTCATGCCGCGTTGGTGGGCATTGACAAATTGCTGGCCGAGGGCCTTAACATCAAGGTGCTGCTTCTACCCGACGGTGAAGACCCCGACAGCTATGCCCGCAGCCACAGCAGCAGCGAAATAAAGGATTATATCACTGCCAACGAAAGCGATTTCATTACCTTCAAAACACGCATCCTACTTGATGGTGCCGAACACGACCCGATTAAACGCTCTGCGGCCATCACCGATGTGGTCAAGTCGATTTCGATGATTCCCGATGCGGTCACTCGTTCTATCTATGCCAAGGAAATCAGCAATTTGTTTGCGGTGAGCGAACAAATGATTTTGCGTGAAATTCAAAAGCACATCGCACGCAATAAAGATGAAGCCTTCAAGCAACGACAGCGGGAGCAGCGCCGCAACGCCGCTTTGGAGGGCACCGGCGCACCCATCACCAAAGATGCAACCACCCGGCAAGAGCAGCCACAACAGCCCACTCATAGTCAGGATAAAGACGCGGCCAACACCTACCGTGAGGAGCGCTACGTGATGCATCTGCTCATCAAGTATGGCATGTGCTACCTGTGCGACACAGAGTATGCTCCCGGCAAAACACGCCCCACCAGCGTGTTGGAATACGTCAGCAACGAACTTTCGCTCGACAACATTGAGTTCTCACATGCCACATTCAAACGCATATTCACTTTATCCAAAGAACTCATTCCGCTTTTCTATCAAGAATTGTCGGCAGCCGAGAAAGAGATTGGCAATGAGTGCGAACAACTGCTTCATCAAGAAATTTCCCAACTCGATCCCGTGGGCATGAGCCCCGGCAAATTTGAGCAGGAAGAAAATAGTATTCGCAGCAAGTACGATGGGATAAAAATGGAAAAAGTGAACGATTTTTGCCAGCTCTTTTTGGAAAAACGTTTGTGTTCTGACCCCAACGACGAAGTGCGACAGATGGCCACACAGCTTGTGAGCGATAGGCATCAACTGAGTAAAATCTACACGCAAAACACAAAAATCGTCACCGAGTTCGATCGCCTTTCTTTCCTTATTCCTTTGGCAATCAACACTTGGAAGAATGCCATTATTGGCATTCAAATCAAGGAGTTGCAGGCGCGAATCAAGCAAGGAGGAATCACTCACGATGAATCCCAGAGTCTATTAAAACAGTTGCAGGAACTCTTCAGAGTACGCCGCGAGCTGGCACGCCGGATTGGCGACCGCGTGGTGAATCCCAAATAAAATTTGGCCATAAAATCTAATTTTCATATTTTTGCAACTTCTATAAGAAAAAAGTTTTCCAAAAAGATGAATCTCAATAAAATCATATTACTCATCATCGCCACCATCGGGATAGTTTTCGCACCGGCGGCGCAAACAGGTTTGCCCACGATGCGCATTGCAGGCAATGATTATTATTACTATGAAGTTAAAAACAAAGACACCCTTTTCGGCATCGCCAAAGCATTGGGCACCACGCAGGACGAAATCCTGCGTTATAATCCCGACGCGGCTCGCGGCTTAGCTAAAAGACAACTGATTTTTTTGCCAGTTATTGACAAAAATCCCGATAAACATGTGCGTTCAGCCTTTGGCGGCAGCACTGTCGCAGCCACCACCCCACAGGCACAACAGGTGAACCACACCATAGGTGCCGGTGAGGATCTTTATTCCATAGCGAAGGCTTACAATACCTCCATCGAGGGATTGCTCCGCGCCAATCTGCGGCTGCGCCCCGAAGACTATACTCCGGGCACCACCATCAAGGTAAAGCCCAATTCGGCTCTGCCGTTTGCCTATGAGCGTAAGTCGGTGAGTTTTCACAGCTACATTGTGCAAGGAGATGAATCGTTTTACAGCATCGCTCGCCGCAACGGAATTACTGAAGCCGATTTGCAAGCTGCCAATCCGGAACTCAAGAAGCCCCGAAACGGCAAACTGATGACGGTACCCAGAATGTTCAGTGAAACTCTACAAGGCGACATGCGCACGATCTCATTGGCAGAGCTTACGGCCTATTACTCTCCTCGCATCAACGACATTTATGCGCGGGTGGCCGAAAACGAAAAAAGCAGCGCGGTAAACATTGGTGTGATTTTGCCTTTCCAGCTCCAAAAGAAGCCGGCGCCCCGGCAAGCCTATCTTTATAATGATTTTTACAAAGGTTTACTCATGGCCATGGACAGTGCAGGCAGCCAGTGCTCACGCCACATCAATCTGCGGGTGTGGGACACCCAGCACAACCTGAATGTGACCGACAGCCTGCTGGCGTTGCCCGAAATGCAAACGCTCGACCTCATCATCGCGCCCAGCGAGCCCAAACAGCTTGAACGCATCAACAACTATGGCAAGGCGCAGGGCATTCAGGTGCTGAACTGCTTTAGCGCGAAGAACGAAGATTTCAACACCAATCCGCAAGTAATTCAAGTCAATACTCCTGCTTATCTGATGAGCAAGCAAGTGCTCGACTGGTTTGATGAAAAATTTGCTGGTTATAAGGTGATCTATCTCATGGATGCATCAAGCGAGGGAAAAGATGTTTTCGACCAGCTGAAAGAGCACATCGCCCAGCAAGGCACACAAACCATCACCATCAAGGTGACCGGCGAAATCAGCGATGAAGATATCTCACGAGAAATGGATCCCGCGTCGCACTATGTGTTTGTCCCCTCATCGAGCAACAAAGAACTGCTGCGCAAAGTCGTGAAAGCGTTAAAGAGCGTGAAGGGAGAGCGCATCGATTGCGAAATGTCGCTGATAGGATTTCCTGAATATGTGCTCTATCTGAAAGATTATCAAACCGACTTGATGGACATCGACACCTATGTGTTCTCGCGTTTCTTCAATGCCAAAGGATTTCGCACGCGCGACATTGAGGCCATGTATAAAAAGTGGTTTGATGGCGACATGCTGGCATCGGTGCCCAATATGGGATTATTTGGCTTTGACACGGGCATTTACCTCATCAAGACGTTGGGCAATGGTATCGAAATCAGCTCCAATGCTCCTCTGCACAAAGGCATTCAAACCAGCTTCAAGTTTGAGGCCACCTCCAATGGCAGTTTAGTGAACCGGGCCATCGACATCATCCATTTCACACCCGACCACCAAATTTTCACCAACGTGAAGGAATGACACGGCATCGCGACAACATATTCTGGCTGTTTTTGATAGCGATTCTTCCCATCCTTGCATCAGCCCAAACTCGCTACGACGGCAATCTCGCAGTGGGTGCCAAGTCGGGCATCACCCTCTCCAAACTGCAGTTCAACCCCAGCGTACCGCAATCTATGCTCATGGGGGTAGCCATTGGTGGATCGCTGCGTTATTTGGAGGAGAAAAACTTTGGGTTAATCGTTGAACTGAATCTTGAACAGCGCGGTTGGAAAGAAAAATTTGAAGGCTACAATTACGCCTACGACCGCAAGCTCACCTATTTGCAAATGCCCTTGCTCACCCATGTGTACTTTGGCAACAACCGCATGCACGGTTTCTTTAATGCCGGCCCTGAAATTGGCTATATGGTAGCCGAGAGCACGCATGCCAACTTTGATTACCACAACATTGAAGCCATTGAGGACTTTCCCGGTGCCAACCGTAACACCGACCAGATGACTCTCTCGGTTAAAAACAAATTTGATTACGGAATTTCGGCCGGTTTGGGCGCGGAGTTCTTCACCGGCAAGCGTCATTCCTTCAACCTCGAAGGGCGCGTATATTATGGGTTGCACGATGTGTTCGGCAACCATAAGAAAGACACCTTCTCGGGGTCGTCGGCCTTGTCGGTGATGCTCACGGTGGGATATTACTATCAACTCAAGTGAGCGCATAACTGGCATGACTTTTGCAAAGCAACATGAAGAAATGGCCGAACCGCTTGAAAGGGAGTAGGCACAACACATTAAAATATCTTGATTATGAAGAAAATCCTATGTATTCTGATTGCTGCACTGGCTATGACATGCGTTGCCAATGCGCAAACAGGCAGCAAACGCAAAGCACCGCGCAAGGTGGCCAAGACAGCCGTTCAGGCTTTCAATCCCAGCACTTTCACCGGCACCTATAACAACACCTACAGCGACGGCGTGGGCGGCACTGTGACCGACATTTTGGTGCTTAACTTCGACGTTGCTACCGGCATTGCCACTGGTGAGTATACCAACGAGTCGGGCATCATCAAGAAGATTTCCGGCAAATTGGTGGGCCAGAAACTGGAGTGTACCTACGACGAAGACGGTGATGAGTTTGCCACCATCACCATCATCAATGCCAACACCCTCAAGTTAGAAGGGTTTACCGGCACATTCAAGCGCGTGGCTGCCGAAGACGCGGCCAAGCCCGCTCCCGATGCTGCTGTAGAGGTCAATGAGGAAGCTCCCGTGGACCCCGCTTTTGAGCTGCTCAAAAACCGATAATATTCCATAATAGCACGAACCATGAGATGATGGTGAAACTGATTGGAGCGTAGTCATTCATGTGAGTGCCGCATTCAGATAAAGAAACGGCTTGTGATTCAATGACCTATTGAACCCCATGCCGTAAGCCATCCAAGCAAAACAAGGGGTGTGATTAAAGCAATCGCACCCCTTGTTTTTATGTTATACAGCATAAATCAAGAAAAAATTCCATATTCAGCACGTCAGCTTTTGCCATCTTCAGAATAAAGTTGTAATTTTGCGGCTAATAACCATAGAATCTATCATTAACCTTATGAACAATATCAAAAATTTTCAAGACCTAATTCAACATTTATCGCAGCGTGGATTGAGAAAACGTGTTGCCGTCGTGTGGGCATCCGACGAATCGACGCAGCAAGCTGTGGCTCGCGCTCTTAAAGAGGGGTTTGTTGAAGCCATCTTTGTGGGATGCCGTGAGCAACTTGAACAGCTCGATGAGCTGCGCCCCTATGCCGAGCACATCAGCTATGTGGACACCGACGACCGCGACGAGGCCGCCCGGCTTGCTGTGGGACTCGTGCGTGAGAGTAAGGCCGACATTCTGATGAAAGGACTCATTAACACCGACAACCTGCTGCATGCCGTGCTCAATAAGGAAACGGGCATTTTGCCACGCGGCAACGTGCTCACCCATGTGACCACCGCCGAGATTCCGGGTTATGACCGTCTGCTTTTCTTCACCGACGCGGCTGTGATTCCCTACCCCACTCACGAGCAGC
>JAFVCX010000081.1 GCA_017478855.1 Muribaculaceae bacterium
CGGTGCTGCAGGCCAATCAATATGAACGTTTTTGTGGAGAAAATGGCTTTATGCTGGTGACGGAGTTTGTTCCCGCCGATAAAATTTGGATCGACCGTCCTGCCCGCTTGCAAGAGCCGGCCTATGTGCACGATGAGGAATTGGCCGGCGAAACGGTGCAGAGCAAAATGGAGCGGCTTGTGGCCTCGCTTGAACTGAATGGCACCGATGCCATCCTCATTAGCGCGCTCGACGAGATCGCATGGCTCTTTAACTTGCGTGGCAGCGATGTGCTATTCACGCCGGTGGTGATGGCTCACGCTTATGTGAGCGCTCGCGAGAGGCTGCTCTTTATCGACCCGGCCAAAGTAACCGACGAGGTGCGTGCGCACTTGAAAAAATATGATGTCATGATGCGTGACTACGACGATGTGACGCGGTTTTTAGAGCGTCGCAGCGAGCATGTGCTGGTACTTATCGACCCAAATAAGGTGAGCGATACCTTGTGTAATGCGCTGCCTTGCCAAAAGATTTATCTGCCTTCACCGGTGGCGGCCATGAAGACCATTAAGAACGAAGCGCAGATAGCCGGCACGCGCCGCGCGATGGAGCGCGATGGAGCGGCATTGGTGCGCTTGTTCATGTGGATTGAGCAGAATGCGGCCAGTGGTGCTGTGACCGAGCAGTCGGTGTGGACGCGCGGCAAGGAAGAACGAGCCAAAGGGGAAAATTACCGTGGCGATAGTTTTGCCATGATAGCCGGCTACAAGGAGCATGGCGCCATCGTGCATTATCAGGCCGATGACGAGAGCGATGCCACCTTGCGTGCCGAGGGGCTGCTGCTCATCGACTCGGGCGCGCAATATTTGGATGGAACGACCGATATCACCCGAACCATCACGCTGGGCAACCCCACACCTGAGGAAAAACACGACTTTACCCTTGTGCTGAAAGGGCACTTGGCATTGCAGCGAGCACAGTTCCCGGTGGGCACAACGGGCCATCAGCTCGACGCGCTGGCGCGAATGCCGCTATGGCAAGAGGGCATGACCTTCTGGCACGGCACGGGACATGGCGTAGGGCATTTCTTGAGCTGCCACGAAGGGCCGCAAAGTGTGCGCAGCGACCGCACCTCACCGGCTCTTGAGTGTGGCATGATTGTGAGCGATGAACCCGGTTTGTACAAGGCCGGCCGCTATGGTATCCGCACCGAAAATCTCTTGCTGGTTGTGGAGGGTGCCCAAAACGAGGAGTTTGGACGTTTCTTGCGTTTCGAGCCACTCACACTCATGCCCTACGACCTGCGACTCATCGAATCGCAGATGCTCACACCTGAAGAGGTGCGGCAAATCAACGACTATCACCGCATGGTGCGTGAACGCCTCACCCCCTACCTGAACGCCGACGAAGCGCGTTGGCTGCAAGAAAACACAAAAGAAATCTAACGTAAAACCCTAAAATAATGGCTATCATTAAAAAAGTGAGAGGCTTTGAGCCGAAAATGGGCGAGGGATGTTTCCTTGCCGACAACGCCGCCGTGATAGGCGACGTGACGATGGGCGATGGCTGCAGCATTTGGTTTGGTGCCGTGCTGCGTGGCGATGTGAACACCATCACCATTGGCGACCGTGTGAACATTCAAGACAATGCGGTGATTCACACACTCTACGAGAAATCGGTGACCGAGATTGGCAACGACGTGTCAATCGGCCACAATGTGGTGGTGCATGGTGCCAAAATTGGCAACATGGCCCTCATCGGGATGGGCAGCATCATTCTCGACCATGCCGAAGTGGGCGAGGGAGCCATCGTGGCCGCCGGCAGCGTGGTGCTGGGGGGCACCAAGATTGGACCGCATGAGCTGTGGGCCGGCAGTCCCGCCAAGTTCAAAAAGATGGTTGACCCTGCTCAAGCAAGCGAGATCAATGTGAAAATAGCCAAGAACTATTTGATGTATTCCACTTGGTATGACGTGGACGAATAATTGAGCGGCCTTTTGCATAATATCAACGAGAGGTGGAACCCGCAAAAAGGTTCCACCTCTCGTTAGCTTAGGCCGAATGCTTTGCGAGCCGTTTATTTGAAAACGATGGGCTTACCTATCGCTCCATCAGGAGCACTGATGTGAAGCATGGCGGCAACGGTGGGAGCGATATCGATCATGCCATTAGGTTCCACTCGCTCGCCCTGTGGCACATGCCAGCCGTAGAATATCAAGGGAATGTGTGAGTCGCTCTGATTCCAAGTGCCATGTGTGCTGCCTTTTCCTGCACGTGTGCCGGCATAATTTCCTGTAACCGGAATGATATACAACTCACCGCTGCGCTTGGCATAATAGCCGCGCACCACGCGGTCGAGCAGCTCGCGCGGAATGGCACGCTCATAAGGATGCTCCATATCGATGACCCATGCGATGCGATCGTCGCGCTCAACAATTCGGGCAATGGTTCGCTTAATGGTTTCCCGATCGGCTCCGCTGGCTTCGAGAGCCTCATTATTGAGATACCAGCTATAGCCGATGGTGTTTTTGACCACATCTTTCACGCCAAATTGCGCAAGGATAGAATCGTTCACCGCATTCTTGGCCGGACTGGTACTCCATGGGTCGCTGGGCAGGCTGTGTCCGCTCATGAACTGATAGTTGTGCGTGGCACCGTGGTCGGCAGTGAGGAAAAGCAAGTAATTCCCTTTGCCCACTTTGGCATCGAGCGCATGGAAGAAATGGGCGAGGTCTATGTCGAGCTGCTCATAGATGGAATCGAGTTGCAGCGAGCGTGTGCTCCATGTGTGACCCACATAATCGGTGGTGGAGATGCTGATGGCCAGCAGGTCGGTAACATCGTCTTGCCCCAGTTGCTCGCCATCGATAGCGGCTTTGGCCATTTCGAAGGTCATGGTGACACCATTGCGATTGTTCCACAGGTCATAGTCCTTCATCACCTTTTGATTCTTCTTGTTGAATTGCTCCACCCACTTGGGCAACTGTTTCATATAGTAGTCGCTGGTGATGAAACCGGGCACCTTGCTGTCGTACCAATAGGCTCCTGTGGGTGCATGACCTGCCGGCAAAATGGCCGCACGATCCTTCAAAGCCACACCCACCACGCGCGCCTTGAATTGGGTGGCGAGCCTCAGCTCATCGCCCAGCGTGGTCACGAGCAAATTGCGTGGCGACGCTTGCCCCACATTGGTGGTCGTTCCCACGCCGGCCACTGTGGTGTCGTTGACGCTTGTGATGCTTTTGCCATGCAGCAAGAAATTGTTGCCCACAATACCGTTGAAAGCGGGCGTTGTGCCGGTGTAGACGCATGAATGACCGCATGCGGTGTAGGTGGGCACATAATCGATGAAGGTGTTTTGGCAGCTGTAGCCCTCGGCCAGCAATCGCTTGATGCCTCCTTCTTGCCATTTGTCATAATAGGTGTAGAGATAGTCCCAACGCATTTGGTCCACCATTACGCCCACCACAAGGCGTGGTCTGACGGGTTCTTGTGCGTGTGTGGCAAATGTGCAGGCTGCAATGCAGCACAAGGCTGTGGTAATCAGAAGTTTTTTCATTGTTATTTTTGTGTTTATGAATGATTAAAGTGCAAAATCAATAAGGGTTACCGGGTGCTGCCCCGAATGACGAGTCGGGTTTTTACCACCCGCTTTTGGGCGCGGTTTCGGTCGAGCGTGCCTTCCACAAGGCCCATGAGAATATCGGCCGCCTCTTGCCCCACGCGCAGGCCGTCTTGCTCCACCGAGGTGAGAGCCGGGCTGGTGGCCTGCCCCTGATTGCCGCCGCTGAAACCGCAGATGCTGATGTCGTCGGGCACACGATAGCCCAGTTTTTTCACCGCATGCAGAATGCCCACGGCGGTATCGTCGTTCACGGCAAAAAACGCATCGGGCGGATTGACCATTTGCATCATGGTGGGAGTTATTTCCTCGGCCACGACGCGGTTGTCGCATAGCTTGATGAGATTTTCGTCAATGTTGATGCCATGCTGGTTGAGGGCATCGCGATAGCCATTGTAGCGATTGATGCTGATTTCCATGTTAGGCGAGGTGCCGAAAAAAGCGATTCGCCTGCAACCATGCTCAAGCAGATAGCTCACGGCCTTGCGGGTGCCCATATAGTCGTCCACCACCACGCGATGTGCATTGATGGCTGTGCAGATGCGGTCGTAGAACACCAGTGGCACACCATCTTGCGTGAGCCTCACAAAATGGTCGCAATTCAGTGTGTTTTTGGCCTGAGAAACAATGATGCCGCACACCTGCGAACGATAAAAAGCGTCGCAAATGCTCACTTCGCGCTCGGCTTGCTCATAACTGGAAGCCACCATGATGCGGTAGCCGCGCTTTGAGGCGGCTTGCTCTATGCCGGTGAGGACGCTTGCGAAATAGTAATGCACAAACTCGGGCATGATGACTCCTATCACCTTTTGTGGCGTGTGTCGGCTGTTGCGCAGAGTTTCGGCCACCACATTGGGGCGGAAGTGGTGCTCGCGGGCAAACTGCTTGATGAGTTCTCGCCGCTGCTTGCTGATGCCCGGATGGTCTTGCAGGGCACGTGAAACTGTGGACACCGACACGCCCAGCAGGCGTGCAATGTCTTTCATCGTGAGCGGGTGGTTGTGGTTGCCATCGTCCATGTGGCCTGAAAATGTGAGATTCAACGCTACAAATTTACGGAATAAATGTCAAACTGCAAACGTTTGCGTAACCCTTGCACACTTTTTAACAAAAAAATAGTCATTTCAAGAAATGGCAAAGTCTAATTTTGCGATGCTTAACAGCAAAATGCTACAAAAGACGAAAGAACCAGACGGAAATCATAACCGACTAAACAAAAACAACATAACTTTTACAAAAAACTAAAAATGAAGAAGCAGGTAATCATGAGGATTCCAACAAGAATCCTTGCCCTTGCGATGGGTTTGTTCTTGTCGCTGGGTGCTTTTGCGCAAATCAATGTGCAAGGCCTTGTGAAAGACGCCACAGGCGAGCCTGTGATTGGTGCCTCGGTTAAAGTGGTGGGTGCCACAGTGGGCACGGTGACCGACTTTGACGGCCTTTTTGAGTTGAAAAACGTGCCCGAGGGTGCACAACTCGAAGTGACGTCGATCGGTTATCAGGCGCAAGTGGTGAATGCCAGTGCCAACATGGTGATTACGCTTGAAGACAATGCCACCTTGCTCAATGAGGTGGTGGTCATTGGCTATGGCGCAGTGAGAAAAAGTGACCTCACGGGTAGTGTGAGCGCACTCAAACCCGATGCCAAAAACAAAGGCGTGGTGGTGAGCGTGCAAGACCAGTTGACCGGTAAAATCGCGGGTGTGAACGTCACCAGTGGTGGCGGTACGCCCGGTGGCGGTGCCACGATTCGCATTCGTGGCGGCTCTTCACTCAACGCCAGCAACGACCCCCTCATCGTCATCGACGGCGTGCCCATGGATAACAATGGTGTGAAGGGTCTGGCCAACGGCTTGGCTATGGTCAATCCGCAAGATGTGGAGAGCTTCAATGTGCTGAAAGACGCATCGGCCACGGCCATCTATGGTAGCCGCGGCTCGAATGGTGTTATCATCATCACCACCAAGAAAGGACGCAAAGGCCAGCGGGCCACTGTGACCTATAGCGGCAATGTGACGATGAGCACCAAAAAGAAAACCATCGATGTGATGACTGGCGACGAGTATCGTGCCTATGTGGCCGAGCTGTATGCCGGCACTTCGCGCGAGGCCGATGCCATGTCGCTGCTGGGCACGGCTAATACCGACTGGCAAAATGAGATTTACCGCACCGCGATGAGCACCGACCACAACGTGACTGTGGCCGGCTCGGTGGGACAATTGCTTCCTTATCGCGTGTCGATGGGCTTTACCGATGAGAATGGTATCGTGAAGACCTCTAACATGAAGCGCTACACGGTGGCTGCCAACTTGAATCCTTCGTTCTTCAACGACCACCTGACCTTCAACATCAATGCCAAGTGGATGCTTGCCAAGAGCCGTTATGCCGATGGTGCCGCCATTGGCAACGCCGTGCGCATGGATCCCACGCAGCCTGTGCGCTCGTCCGATCCCCTCTATGCCAATATGGGCGGCTACTTTGAGTGGCTGGCTGCCGCAAGCGGCGATGCCACATGGCCCTATCAGTTCAACACCAACGCGCCGCTCAACCCCGTGGCTGTGCTTGAGCTGAAAGATGACCGCGCTCGCAGTCATTCGTTCATTGGCAATGTGGACATGGATTATAAGATTCACGGCTTTGAGGATTTGCGCCTGCACCTCACTTTGGGTGGTGACTTCTCGGGCGGCAAACAAAACACGAATGTGGACAACGCCAGCCCTTTGGCCACCTACTTTGGCAGCTTCGGGTGGGATCGCATCACCAAAGAGGCGCTCACCATCAGTGGCTATGCGCAATATTACAAGGATTTCAACGACGATAACCACTTCGACATCATGGCCGGTGCCGAAGGCCAGCACTTCTGGCACAAGCAGATGAACTACTACTATAGCGTGTATCCGGCCAACACTTCGCGCGTGGATAGCAATGGTGCCAGCATGGCTGGCCGAATCTACACCGAAACGTGGATGAACAATGGCAAGGGTGGCCGCTCGGAGAACAACCTTGAATCATTCTTCGGTCGTATGAACTACATCTTCAAAGATCGCTACTACCTCACCTTCACTATGCGTGCCGACGGCAGCTCGCGCTTCAACTGGCTGGAGGGCGCTCCCAATCAGCAGTGGGGCTATTTCCCCAGTGCCGCACTGGCTTGGACTCTCAAAAAAGAGAATTTCTTGAAGGATGTGGAAGCTTTGAGCGACCTGAAGTTGCGCCTCGGATGGGGTAAGACCGGCCAGCAAGAAGGCATTGGCGACTACACCTATTATGCCAACTACACCATGAGCAACGGCTCGGTGGGCAGCTACTATGATGTGACCGGCGACGGCTCGAAGGCTCGCCCCAACGCCTATAACCCCGCGCTGAAGTGGGAAACTACCACAACCACCAATGTGGGATTGGACTTCGGTTTCTTGCGCCAGCGCCTCACGGGTAGTGTGGACTGGTATTATCGCAAGACCACCGACCTGATCAACTATGCTCCGGTGCCTGCCATGAGCAGTTTCCGCAACAAGATGAATCAAAACATCGGTTCGCTCAAGAACACGGGCGTGGAGCTGGCGCTGAGCTACAAGGTGCTGCAAGGCAGTGACTGGAACTGGGTGCTTGACTACAACTTCACCTATAATAAAAATGAAATCATCGACCTTATTGACGAAGATCCCGACTATATGGTGACCACAGGCGGCATTTCGAGCGGAACAGGTAACTCGTGTCAAGCTCACGCCATCGGTCATCCGGCCAGCTCGTTCTATGTGTACCAGCAAGTGTATGACAAAGATGGCATGCCCATCGAGAATGTGGTGGTGGATCGCAACGGCGACGGCGTGATCAGTCCCGACGACCGCTATTTCTACAAAAGCCCTATGGCACCTGTGACGATGGGTCTGGCCAGCCGCTTGGAGTGGAAAAATTGGGACTTTGGCATGTCGTTCCGTGCCAGCATAGGCAATTATGTGTTCAACGACGTGATGAACAGCTATCACAACGTGGGCACCGCCGCTGTGCTGGGCACCGTGAGCGGCTTGTATTTGAACAACCGTCCCGTGGATGCCATTCCTTATGGATGGAGCACCTATTATGAGGTGGGCACATTGAGCGACCGCTGGGTGCAGAATGGCTCATTCCTTAAGTGTGACAACATCACGCTGGGCTACAGCTTTACCGACTTGTTCAAGACGGGCAGCTGGAATGGCTTTGCCGGCCGCGTCTATGCCACCGCAAGCAATGTGTTCTGCATCACTAAGTATAAAGGTATCGACCCCGAAGTGTTTGGTGGAATCGATAACAACATCTATCCGCGTCCCTTCTCGGCCGTCGTGGGTTTGAGCTTGAATTTTTAATCCAATCACGAACAATTATCAGAAGCTATGAATAAGATTATCAAATATATCATTCTCGCAGCTGCATTGTTGCTTAGCATGGGGCTGGCTTCGTGTCTGCATGTGGAACCCATCGATCCGGGTCAGCAGACTGAGGTGGATGCCGAATCACTGTTCAACAAATGTTACTCGGTGTTTGCCACTTCGGGCAACAACGGCGGCGACGACAATGTGGATATCGACGATATTGACGGCGGCATGTCGAGTTTGTTCCGCCAAATGTGGAATAGCAACGAACTTACTACCGACGAGGCCATCTGCGGCTGGGGCGACGAGGGCATTGGCCCCTATTGCTTCAACACATATGATGCCAGCCACCCCATGCTGCGCGGCTACTACTATCGCTTGTGCGCCAGCATCGCATTCTGTAACCAATATCTGAAAGACTTTTCGGGCCACGATGCCACGATGAGTGCCGAGGTGCGCTTCTTGCGCGCCCTTGAATACTACTTGTTGGCCGATGCTTTTGGCAACGTGCCCTTCTCTACGGTGATTAGCTCGGAGAAACCCGAACAATACACCCGCGCGCAGGTCATGGCCTTTGTGGAAGACGAGTTGAAAGCCATCGTGGGCGAAAACCCCAACGATAATGGCACGCTCCTCATCGATCCGCAACCCAAGCAGAAGGGTCAAACCAACTATGGCCGTGTGGATAAGGCCGCCGCTTGGATGCTCCTCTCTCGCTTGTATCTGAATAGCGAGGTATACACTGGCACAGCTCGCTGGCAAGAAGCTAAAGACTATGCCGAGAAAGTCATCAATTCTCCTTATCGCCTGCACACCGACGGCACTTCAAAAGAAGTGACCCGCACCGATGCCGCTGGCAACAAGTGGACCGAAACGTGGGAATTCACGGCCTATCAAACCCTCTTTATGGGCGACAACGACCACAATGGCGCCAGCGAGGAGGCTCTGTTCTCCATCCTGCAAGATGGTCTGCGCACTACCTCGTGGGGTGTGGCTACGTTCCTGATCGCTTCTACCGCCGATGCCAATTTCCACGGCTTGCGTTACAACACAGCGCTCATCAATGGCCTCTCGAGCCAAGCATGGGAGGGCAACCGCGCCCGTCCTGAGCTGGTGAAGCGTTTCATTAATTCTAACGACATTCCTGAGCTGGCTTGCTACGACATGCCCATCATCGCCGGTGACGACCGCGCCCTCTTTGAGAGCAAAGGTCGCACGCTCGACAATGTGGAGGTGGGCACCTTCTCCTACGGTTTCGTTGTGGGCAAGTTTAACAACTTCACCACCGATGGCAGCTCCACGGCCGATGAGGGTGGCACTCACCCCGATATGGATGTGTTCTTCTTGCGTAAGGCCGAGGCCTATCTGAATTATGCTGAGGCCGAAGTGCGCCTGCATGGTGTTACGCAAGATGCCGTGGATAAAGTGAACGAGCTGCGCAACCGCGCTCATGCCACGCCGTTTACCACCGCAACCCTGACGCTCAACGAGCTGCTCAATGAGTGGAGCCGCGAGTTCTTCTTTGAGGGCCGCCGTCGCGTGGACTTGGTGCGCTTCGGAAAATTTGGTGGCGACACGGGCTATACTTGGACTTGGAAAGGTGGCGTGAAAGAAGGCCGCAACTTTGCGGTAGAACGCAATATCTTTGCCATTCCCACCACCGACCTGATTGCCAATGGCAAATTGGAGCAAAACCCGGGCTATGGCCGCTGATTGCTCATGTGATTTTTAGTTATTCATGCAAAAGATTTAACACACGATATGAAAAAGAAGATTATATCCTCATTGCTGGCTTTGTGCGCGGTGTGCTTGCTCACGGCGTGCAACGACGACAATGACTCCAATCCGCAGTTGGATAAGGATTACAGCATGACGCTATATGCACCCGGCGTGGCCGGCAGCTTCCTCGATTTGGCCAAATCCTCCTCGATTGAGCTGGTGTGCACATATCCCGATTACGGCTTCCCCACAGCCATGCAATACGACGTGGAGATTTCACGCAGTGCCGATATGAGCGGCAGCAAAATTGTGGAAAGCTTCAACACGAACAAAATGACCGTTTCGGCCACGAAGATTGCTAATGCGCTCACATTGATGTATGTAGAAGAAGATGAAACCGTCACCGAAGCCGATTTTCCAAAGGAAATTCCCGTCTATGTGCGTGTGGTGGCACACATCGCATCGGCAGACGGCCTCAATGTGGTGGAAAGCAGCCGTGTGGTGTCGAACATCATCACGCTTGAGCGCGTGAAACTCGAATACTCGTTGCCGCCGGTGGAATTGCCCACCGAAATGTACTTGGTGGGTAGCTTCTGCGAGAAGAATTGGGACAAGGCTTTGAGCATGGTGCCCACACACAGCAACCCCGACAAGATGTGGCACATGATTTACATTGACGAGGCGGGCGTGAAGTTCAATCTCGCCAAGACCGACGAAAACGCCGTGGGCTACGATTATGAGGCCGGCATCACCTTCACCACCGAGCTTGATGGTGTGGAGTTTGTCAACAAAGACGGTTGGATCTCGGTGAACAAATCCGGCTGGTATCTCATGGTGGTGATTTCAAAGGTAGTGAACCGCGACATCACCTATGAAGTGCAGCTCCTTGAGCCTAAAGTGTGGCTGATGGGTACCACAACCCCGCTGGCAAACTGGAGCGAGCTGGAAGAAGGCTGCGACTTCACCATCGAGGGCGAGGGCGTGAAGGCCGAATTCGTTTCGCCTGCCTTTGCGGCGGCTCCCGCCACCGACAGCGGCTTGCGTGCCTATGTGAAACAGCCGGGCATCGATTGGTGGAAGACGGAGTTCATGATCTACGACGGCAAGATTGTGTATCGTGGCGCCGGCGACGACCAAGAGCGCGTTACCAACTGCGAAGCCGGTCAGAAACTATACCTGAACTTCATTACGGAAACTGGTAGAATTGAGTAACTGTAAACATTCATCACGATTATGAAAAAGATTTCAATCTATTCGATACTGGCTGCGGCTGCACTCGTGCTGGGCGCTTGCAACGATGACTATAAGGACTGGGCTGAACCTGAAAATCCCGCTCAACCTGCCGATGTGACCATCAGTTTCCAGCCGGCAGCTGTGGGTGCCCTCGACTTGCGCTCCATCGCGGCCGACTCGGTGGTGGCTTTCACACCCAATTTGACGGTCAGCCCCGAAGCCAATACCTATTATGAACTGGCCATCTACAACGCCGATAAGAGCGACCACGTGACCATCAAAGCCAACGCCGAGGGCAAGGTGCGCCGCTCGGAGCTGCAGGGTGCCATCGTGGCCCTCTATGGCAATGTGGAAGAAAGCCGCAATGCTGTGATGGACATCACGGCATATACGCTGGTCAATGGCTCGATGGTGCTCACCACAGTGCAAAATGTGGCTATCACGGCAACTCCCAAGCAGCAAGAACTGCCTCCCGTGTGGTACATCATTGGCAACTGCGTGGGGCGTGGAACTTGGGTCAACCATGCCACGATGGGCCTCTATACCAGCACGGTGGCCATGTATGTCAACCCTTATAACTATGAGGAGCTTGTCTATGCCAGCTATTTCTGTGATAATGCCGAATTGCGCATCATCCTCAAGGCGGGCGACAAGAACAACTACATTGGTGCCGATGCCAATGCCCGCAAGGCCAACCAAGACAACTTCGTCATTGAGAAAGGTGGCTACTACAAGATTATTGTCAACACGACCGACTCCACCTTGCGCTACGAAGCCATCACGGGCGAAGTGAAAACTTTCGACGCAATAAGCATGGTGAACGGCAGCACGACGGCCATGTCGAAGATCACCACTCACCAGTCGGGCGAAAACCACGACTGGTTGGGCGATGCCACTTTCGCTGCCGATGCCACGGCTGGTCAGGGCTTACGCTTCGTGGCTGGCGACGGCACGTCATGGGGCGGCTATGACTTCCCCGCCGGCAAAGCTTTGAACACCGATGTGCAAGTGCCCTACAAGGCCGGCACCTATAAAGTCGTGTATAACGACTTGCTGGGCCTGTATCGTTTCATTGCCCGATGACATCATCTCAAGTGGGGTGGCTCGCTATGCGTGAGTCGCTCCACTTGATTGCTTTTGAAGTGGTTGCAATCGTTTGCGCCACTAAAAATGAGCTATAGGGGCATCCATGAGCGAAAAATGACAGAGAATATCTATATATTTGCATGATTGTAACCTTTTAACGTTAAAAACTAAAATCAAGACTATTATGAAGAAATTAATTACTTCGATGCTGCTTGTGTTGGCCACCATCGTGGGCATGCAGGCGCAAGACAAGGTCTACATCCTGGGCAACGTGGGTGAGCAGGAGTGGGATCCCTCGCAGGGAACCGAATTGACCTATGTGGGCGACGACACCTATGAGTTGACCGCCCATTTCAAGTCAAACTCTTACTTCAGCTTCACCACTCAGCTGGCCCAAACCAGCAGCGGTTGGGACGACATCCGCGCTTATCGCTTCGGTGCGTCGAGCAACAACTATGAGATTACCGAGAGCCTCTTGAATGAGCCTATCCAGTGCGGCGAGCTGGGAGCCTCGGCCGACAACGCATTCCTCATCACCGCTGGTGCCGACTATAAGGTGACGCTGATTTTGAGCGACCGCCTTGTCATGTTTGAGTACAAAGGCAACCCCGAAATTGAGCCGGATCCCATAGACGAAGGCGAAATCTATATCTTGGGCACCGTGAATGGCGGCTCTTGGGCAACCAACGTGGCCACGAAGATGACCAAAGGTGAAAACAACATTTTCACAGCCAACGTCAATGTGGCCGACAGCTCGGCCAACTTCAGCTTCTCGCACGCCATCGCCCAAAGCGCCAACAACTGGGCCAAGCTGGAGAAGTTCCGTTTTGCTGCCGCTAACGACGAAGTGAGCGAAGTGGTACTCAATACACCGCTTCCCTTGAGCGCCGACAGCGTGACCGAGCCTTCATTCTCTATCCTGAAAGGCGAATATGTGTTCACACTCGATATGAACGCACGCACTCTGACCGTCGCCCCCGATGAGCGCGATCACATGTACATTGTGGGTAGCGCACCCTTTGGCAACTGGGAACCCTCGGCAGCTGTTGAGATGACCGAAGCCGAGGCAGGCGTCTATACCTATCGTGCCGTTATCAATGGCGACAACTGGTTTATCTTCTCGGGCGCACAAGGCTCGTGGGATGCAGTGAACGCCAAGCGTTATGGCCCTCTGAGCGAAGAGGAAGACCAAGTGGTCACCATTGGCGAGGAAATCACCACCCAACTCACCACCGGTGGCAAGTCTTATAAAGTGACTGGCGACGGCAGCGAGTACCTCATCACTTTCGACAAAAACAATCTTAAATTCAAGTTCGAAGTGGCAGCCGCAAAGGTCTACATCGTGGGTAACGACCCCTTCGGCGGCTGGGATCCCGCTAAGGGTGTTGAAATGACGGCAGGTGAAAACCAAGTCTACACCTATGAGGCCGAACTGAATGGCGATATCTATTTCGTGTTCAGTGGTGCCATTGGCACTTGGGACGACGTGAACGGCTTCCGCTATGGTCCGAATGGGGCTAACGAAGACGTTACTGTGGGCGAAGAGAAGACCACTCAAATCTCGACCGATACCGGTGCTTCTTATAAAGTGACCGGCGACGGTGGTAGCTATAAGATTACCTTCGACCTCGCCAACCTCAAATTCAAATTTGAGAAAGCCGGTGGCCTGCAGGGCGACGTGAATGGCGACGGTGAGGTGGATGTGAACGACGTGAACATCCTCATCAACATCGTGCTGGGCAAGGACGACGCCAGCAAGTATGGCAATCGTGCCAACGTGGACGGTGTGGGTGATGTGGACGTGACCGACGTGAACACGCTCATCAACCTCGTGTTGGGCAAATAATACGGACCCATTGGGGGCCGGCAAGGACTTCGCCGGCAGCTCCAACGACTATCGTCAGCGCAAAGGAATGGACTGTGTGCCTCCTTTGCGCTGATGCTTTTTGAGCGTGCAATAACTGTTTTCAACGAAAAGAGTGAATGACCCCTATTTTGAAAAATTCAGCGAATAATCAAGTTGGTCGATGAAATTTAGCATATTTTTAGTGTTGCGATTAAAAAATAGGTTAATTTAACAAAATGAGGCCTTGAAAGCACGCTCCATGTCGAAAAAAGAATGTAATTTTACACGCTGTTTTCGTTTGCGTCATGAAAAACCATTAGTTCTCATTTGGCGCGACACACGCAAATGGAAAATATTATTACTCTATAATTAAATGTATTATGGCAAATTCTAACGTAAAACCTGCTACCGGTAAACTCGGTATCATGGTAGTGGGATTAGGTGCAGTGAGCACCACATTCATCACCGGTGTGCTGATGGCACGCAAAGGTCTGGCTAAACCGGTAGGCTCAATGACCCAGCTCGACAAGATTCGTGTGGGTCGTGGTGCCGATAAGAAGTATCTCCCCCTGAAAGACATCGTTTCGATGCCTTCGCTCGACGACATCGTGTTTGCAGCATGGGATGTATATCCTGTGAACGCCTATGAAAGCGCCATGCAGGCCGAGGTGCTCAAGGAAAAAGACATTGAGCCGGTAAAAGACGAGCTGCTGGCTATCAAGCCCATGAAGGCTGCTTTCGACAAAAAATATGCCAACCGCTTGGATGGCAACAACGTGAAGCAATGCGCTGACCGTTGGGATATGACCAACCAAATTCGCGAGGACATCCGCAAGTTCAAAGCCGAGAGCGGCGTGGAGCGCGTGGTGGTGCTGTGGGCAGCATCTACCGAAATCTATGTGGCTCCCGACATGAAGTATCATGGCTCAATAGAGGCTCTTGAGGCCGCCATGAAGGCCAACGACACCGACCATGTGGCTCCCTCGATGTGCTATGCCTACGCGGCACTCATGGAGGACGCTCCCTTTGTGATTGGCGCTCCTAACACCACCGTCGACATCCCCGCTATGTGGGAACTCGCCGAGAAGAACAAACTGCCCATCGCAGGTAAGGACTTCAAGACTGGACAAACGCTGGTCAAGAGCGGCTTCGCTCCCATCATCGGCACCCGTATGCTCGGTTTGAGCGGTTGGTTCTCAACCAACATCCTCGGCAACCGCGACGGCCTCGTGCTCGACGAGCCTGCCAACTTCCGCACCAAAGAGGTGAGCAAGCTCTCAACGCTCGAAACCATCCTCAAAGCCGACGTGCAGCCCGACCTTTATACCGACTACTTCCACAAAGTGCGCATCAACTATTATCCCCCGCGCAACGACAACAAGGAAGGTTGGGACAACATCGACATCTTTGGTTGGATGGGCTATCCCATGCAGATTAAGATCAACTTCCTGTGCCGCGACTCTATCTTGGCAGCTCCTTTGTGCCTCGACCTCGCACTGCTCATCGACCTCGCACACCGCGCAGGCCGCTATGGCACACAGCGTTTCTTGAGCTTCTTCCTCAAGAGCCCGATGCACGACTACACGCAAGGCGAAGAGCCGGTCAACAACCTCTATCAGCAATACACCATGCTCAAGAACGCGGTTCGCGAGATGGGAGGCTATGAGGCCGACGAGGAAATCGATTAAACACAGCGTTGGCGCGCGCAGCGCGCGCAAGCTGCTATCATCAACACAATGCCGCTTTCTCTCAAGAGAGGAGCGGCATTGCTTTTTTGTGGGAGAGAGAATGGCACCATGATGGCGGCATGCCGGTTCTTGCGCCGCATGCCCGCCTTTACCAGATGGGATAACCTTCAAAACCGGTGCGCAGTGCCGCGATTGTTGCAAAAATGTTATTTGAAACACAGCGCATTTGAAAACTTTTGTCTAACTTTGCAACGAATATGCCCGTGAGCGTGCCTTGCGAGGCATATCGGGTGTATTTTCTATCGAACTATTAACTTGCCCGCGTCAGCCAAAAAAAAGTGACAACGGCCCTCTCATAGCAGAAAAATCAACAATATGCAACCAGTCATTGAAGAAACGCAGAGCACCGTCGTTGCAGCTCCCAAAAAGAAATCTCAAAGCACCATTCCCATCAGGGCCTATTTCATGGCCTGTTTGCGCAACTGGTATTGGTTTGCCCTTGCAGGCATCGTGGGCCTGAGCCTCGCCTACCTCTATGCCAAATCGCAACCCATGGTGTACAACTCCAATGCGCTCATCTTGCTCAAGAGCAAAGACAGCAATGCAGGAACGCAGACGCAAGTGTTTCAGGATATGGGTGTGAACGGCAATACCTTTATGCCCAATGAAATTTACAAAATCCGCTCTACCGACCTGATGGAGAAAGTGGTGAACAACTTGGGTGTGAATGTGCAATACTACGGGCACCAGTTCTTGCGCGACATCAACATCTATGACTCAACCCCCATCCAGATCACGCCGCTGCGCGATGTGACCGATGCCTTCACAATGGTCGTCGTGCCCAAGGGCGGAAACGATGTGGAATTCCGTGTCAATGAGGGTAAATGGCAAAAAACGCACTTTGGCAACAAGGTGGTGACCGAGTATGGTCCCATTGCCATTACCAAAACGAAAAATTACAACGAGCAATATAAAGACTTCAAGGTATATGTGCACGTGCGCACACCGTATTCAATGGCTCGCAAAGTGCTGGGTGGTCTGCGTGTGGCGTCGGCCGACAAGACCAGCGACGTGGTGCGCATTGCCCTCACGTGGGACAACAAGCGCGAAGCGATTGATATCATCAATGCCCTCATCGCTTCTTATAACCAAGAAGCTATTGAAGACAAAAACCAAGTGGCCCGCTCCACCGAGGCCTTTATCGCCGAGCGTGTGGCCGCGCTGTCAAAGGATCTGAGCGGTGTCGATAGCCAAGTGGCTGCCCTCAAGACCTTGGCGGCCAACCAGTCAATCTATGCCAACCCGGGCACCGGTTTGGGCTATGCCGAGAAGTCGGCCGATGTGGATATGCAGATTTCGCTGGCTACCAATGTGGCCGACTACATTGCCCGCATGGGTGAAAACGAGCTGATTCCGAGCAACACCGGCATTGCCAATACCGGCATCGAAGGCCAAATCCAGCAATACAACGAGGCCATGCTCAAATATCAAAAGATTGCAGCCACCTCGTCGGCCGAAAACCCTGTGATGATAGAGCTTACGCGGGCACTCACCTCGCTGCGGCAAACCATCATGAACGGCTTGGCCAACTACATCAAGTCCCTGCGCCTGAAGCAAACCCAAACGCGCCAGCAGCAAAGTGTGGTCACGGGAAGCATCTTGGCGGTTCCGTCGCAAGAAAAAGCCATCACCGAGGTGATGCGTCAGCAAAAAATCAAGGAAGAGCTTTACCTGTACTTGCTCAACAAGCGTGAGGAGAATGCCTTGCAGCTGGCCATCACCGAACCTAATGCAAAAGTGATTGAAGTGGCCACGGCTCATGGCCCCATCTCGCCCATCGAAAATCGCATCATGACCGTGGGTCTGGTCATCGGCTTGCTCATCCCGGCCATTATCTTCTACATCATCTATTGGATTTATTCGCTCGACACGAAAATCCACACGCGTTATGAGATTGAAGAAAACAGCAATGTGCCCATCGTGGGTGAGCTGCCGGCCAAGAAACACAGCCAAGAAGGGCAAGAAATCATCGTCACGGCCAATGGCAAAGATCGCATCAGTGAGGCATGCCGCATTATCAGGTCGAACATCGACTACGTGGCCACCACCATCGACACGCATGGCGGCGGTGTGGTCATGCAATTCACCAGCACCACTTCGGGCGAAGGCAAGAGCTTTGTGACGGCCAACTTGGCACTCTCCATGGCACACAGTGGCAAACGAGTGATCGCCATCGACCTCGACTTGCGCAAAGGCCGATTCAGCGAGTACTTTGGTCTGCAAGATTTGAATGTGGGTATCAGCTCCTATCTGTCGGGCAAAATAGATGACCCCGATGAGATTATCCACCACGATAACTTTGGCGCTAACCTCGACTTCATGTGCGTGGGCGCCATTCCTCCCAACCCCACCAACTTGCTGATGAGCCAGCGACTGACAGACCTCATTGAGTTACTCCGACAGAAGTATGACTACATCTTGCTCGATACCGTGCCCTTTGGCATCATTGCCGATGCCGCGCTCATCAATCGCCTCGTGGACCTCACCATCTATGTGGTGCGTGATGGCCGCATCGATAAGCACTACATTGATGACCTGAATAAGATGAATGCCGACGGCAAGTTCAAGAACCTCACATTCTTGATCAACGGCATTGAAATCGATAACAAGCACTATGGCTATGGCTCTTATGGCTATGGTTACGGTTCTTATGGCTACGGATACGGTTATGGCTACGGCTATGGTTACGGATACGGTTATGGCTACGGCAGCGATGAGGAAGAGAAGAAACAGTCAATCTTCAGCCGCATCTTCAAGCGTAAGAAAAAACAAGAAGATTTGCTTCAAGACGATTAATCAGCGTTGACCATGAGGATTGCAGTAGCCGGTTCGGGATATGTGGGCATGAGCATCGCCACGTTGCTCAGTCGCAGCCATCAGGTGGTGGCCGTCGATGTGGTGCCTGAGAAGGTAGATTTGATTAATCATCGCCGCTCGCCCATCGCCGATGCCGAAATCGAGCAGTTTTTGGCACATGAGCCACTAAACCTCACGGCCACACTCAACGCTCGTGAGGCCTATTCGCAAGCCGAGCTGGTGATCATCGCCGCTCCCACCAACTATGACAGCCAGCGCAACTTCTTCGACACCAGTGCGGTGGAACAAGTCATCAATCTGGTGCGGGAGTGCAATCCGCAGGCCCACATGGTCATCAAGAGCACCATCCCGGTGGGTTTCACACGCGCTATAAGCGGGCACACGGGCAGTGACAAAATTCTCTTTTCACCTGAGTTTCTACGCGAGGGGCGTGCCTTGTACGATAACTTGCACCCCAGCCGCATCATTGTGGGTGCCGACTTGAGCAACGAGCGGCAAGTGGCGGTGGCAAGGCAGTTTGCCGCCATGATGCAGCAGGCGGCAATCGACGACCAAGTGCCCACTCTCATCATGGGCTCTACCGAGGCCGAGGCCGTGAAACTCTTTGCCAACACCTATCTGGCACTGCGCGTGAGCTACTTTAACGAACTTGACACCTATGCCGAGATGAAGCAGCTCAACACTCGCGACATCATTGATGGTGTGTGCCTTGACCCGCGCATTGGGGGACACTACAATAACCCGTCGTTTGGTTTCGGTGGCTATTGCTTGCCGAAGGACACCAAGCAGTTGCTGGCCAATTATGCCGATGTGCCCGAGAACCTCATCGAAGCCATCGTGGAGAGCAACCGCACCCGCAAGGATTTTATTGCCGACCGTGTGCTAAAAATGGCCGGCTATTACGATTACTACAATCAAGGCCAGTACGATTCGCGCGCCGAGCGGGCCTGCGTGATAGGCGTGTATCGCTTGACGATGAAAACGGGCAGCGACAATTTCCGCCAGTCGAGCATACAGGGTGTGATGAAGCGCATCAAAGCCAAGGGTGCCACTGTGATTATCTATGAACCTTCGTTGCCCGATGGCTCCACGTTCTTTGGCAGTTTGGTGGTGAATGATTTGGCTGAGTTCAAACGCCGCTCGCAAGCCATCATAGCCAACCGCTACGACCGCGTGCTCGATGATGTGCGTGAGCGGGTCTATACCCGCGACATCTTCATGCGCGACTAAAACGCCCCGCGTGTGTGGGGGCTTAAGGCTTCTTGGGGCTGACTTTCCTCTTCTTTTTGCGTCTGATGATGGTTGCCGCTGCGCCTGCGACGACAGCCGCCACTCCGGCACCCATGAGGATAATCCAAGTGGTGGAAGGGTGGAAAAAACGCTCAGGCAGCGTGGGGCAAGGCATTTCTGCGTCGGTCACCACCGCTGCGGCAGTGTCGGGGATGGCTTCGATGGCCGCTCTTGCAGCTTTCTCTTCGTTACCGTCAAGATAGTCAATGCGAAAGAGATTCACCGCATTGCCGCCCAAGCCATCGCGTCCTTGTGAGGTGACGACGAGGAAGTGCCCGTCGCGTGCTATGTCAAGCCCCACAGGATAGGAATCCACAGCGATTCTTCCCACGGTGCGCATGTGGCGAGTGTCCACCACATAGAGTGCGCTTGCCGTGTTGCAAGCCGCGAAGATAAAGCGTCCGCCGGGCGATGCCTCGATGGTGCGTGCGCCGCCACCTACCTTGCACGATTGCCAGCCGTGCGCGTCGAAGTAGGAGCCGCTGCGCCGCTCAATGGCGACGGTGAGCGAATCGAACGGTATGCGTTGCACAATGCCGGCCGCATTCACGCTGGCGTAAAGGTAGTTGCCGCTCACAATCAGGTGCCGGGCGTTGTAGATGCCGCCCACCTTGCCCAGATAGCGTGGCTGGGCACTAGCCATGTCAACCACTGCGATGCCGCCACCACCCATGCATCCCACCAGCAGGTATCGGTCGTCGGGTGTGAAAACCGTGCCGCGCAGCAGCAGGCCACTGTGCGCGTCGCGATTCACAGGGATGGTGAGGCTGAAATCGGGCACAAATTCTTTCTCAATCACTACCGGTGGCAGATGGTGCCACTGCGCGGGCGAGTCGCTGCTGATGTCGATGAGCCCCACGGTGTTGTTGCCCCAATGCGTAACCGCCATCAATGTGCCGGTGTGGTTGGCCTTAATCATCTTGGGCAGCGGGCCGGTTTCCATCATGTGCACGATGCTGTCGGTTCGGGTGTCGATAATAGCCACGGCACTGGGGTCTTGCGCGTTGAGGTCGAAGGTGCGTCGGTAAAAGGGCACCCACAGATACCGTCCGCCGTGTGAAAACTCGCTTTCCACGGGTTTCCCGCTGAATGCTCGGCTGGGGCCGTCGGGATAATGAGTGAAGCGGTAATAACCGCTGGGTTTGCTCCATAAAGCGCCCGCACCACTCTTGAAGGCATGGCGAATGACCTTGATTCTCTCTTGACTTTTCGCGTCATACACCACGGTGGCGCATCCCTCCAATGAATTCACATAGTAGCGGCTTCCGTCAGGGTGAAAAACCACGCTTTTGGGTGAGAGCACAGCTGCGTCGAGTGTGCGGCTGTCGTGGAAATCATAATTTTGTTTTTTCCCCACATTAGTGATGATGAGTAGCCCTTCTGCGACCATGCGTTCTCCTTGGGTTGAGTGCACCACAGGCACGTCGCCCCAAGCGCAAAAGGGCATGAATATCGTAAGCAGGCACGCGATGCGAAGCAACTGAAATGGCATGATAGTGATGAATCGTTGTATTTTTCTGCAAATATAGGCATCAATTTGCAGAAAATGAAAAAAAACACTACTTTTGTAGTTCACAACCTGCTGCGAAACGGCTGTGCGGGCTCTCCTGTGTGCCGGTTGCGCTGCCACAAAACCGATTGCATTATGAAGTCAGACACGATAGTCATCATCCCCACCTATAATGAGAAGGAGAACATTAGCAACATGATTCACACGGTGCTCTCCATCGAGGAGCACGCCTTCGACATCTTGATTATCGACGACAACTCCCCCGATGGCACGGCGGCCATCGTCGAGGGCCTGATTGCCGAGAACCCCGAGCGGCTCCACATCATCAAGCGCAGCGGCAAGCTGGGCTTGGGCACGGCCTATATCACAGGCTTCAAGTGGGCCATCGAGCAGGGCTATGACTATGTGATAGAAATGGATGCCGATTTCTCGCACCCGCCTCGCAAGCTCATCGAGTTGCAGGCTGCGTGTGCTTCGGGTGAGGCCGATGTGGCTGTGGGCTCGCGCTACAAAACAGGCGTGAATGTGGTCAACTGGCCCATGGGGCGTGTGCTCATGAGCTATTATGCCTCGGCCTATGTGCGCATTGTCACGGGCATGGCCGTGCGCGACACCACCGCCGGCTTTGTGTGCTATCGCCGCGAGGTACTCGAGGCCATCGACCTCGATGGCGTGGAGTTTAAGGGCTACGCCTTTCAAATCGAGATGAAGTTCACGGCCTACCGCATGGGATTCCGCATCGTGGAAATTCCCATTGTGTTCGTCAATCGTGTGCTGGGCACCAGCAAGATGAATTCGAGCATCTTTGGCGAGGCACTGTTTGGCGTGATCAAATTGAGGTTGAGCGCGTGGCTGAACAAGAAAAAGTATGAGCGTCGTCCCGCCAACGCACGTCAAGCATGAAAATCATTTATAACGGCACCATTGTCAATGAGCAGTCGGCTCGGCGAGGCTTCGTTGTGACCGACGGCGACCTCATTGCACAAGTGGGCTTTGGCGACCCCGATGCCCACACGCTGCAAGCCTGCGAGGACGTGGTGGATGCGCAGCAAGGGCTGATTCTGCCCGGAGTCATCGACACGCATGTGCATTTTCGTGAGCCGGGACTCACGGCCAAGGCCACCATTGCTTCCGAGAGTCGTGCGGCGGTGGCCGGTGGTGTGACCTCTTTCGTCGACATGCCCAATGTGGTGCCGCCCACGGTCACGCTCGAAGCTTTGGAGCAAAAGCAAGCCATTGCCGCCCGCACTTCGCTGGCCAACTATGCTTTCTATGTGGGTGCCACGCGCACCAATGTGCCCATGCTCATCCATGAGGTGGACTACAGCCGTGTGCCCGGAGTAAAAGTTTTTTTAGGCTCTTCCACGGGGGGCATGTTGCTCGACGATACGCAGGCCCTGACCACACTTTTTTCTCAAGTGCCGGCCTTGATAGCGGTGCACAGCGAGGATGAGGCGCTTGTGCGGGCTTCGCTGCACGAGCATCAGCTCCGTTATGGGCACGATATCCCCATGGCATGCCATCCGGCCATCCGCAGCGAGGAGGCGTGCTGGCAAAGCACGCGCCGTGCGGTGTCGCTTGCCGAGCGCACGGGAGCGCGTCTGCATGTGTTGCATGTAACCACGGCACGCGAGTTGCAACTCTTTGGCGACAATCAGCTCTCGCCGTCCAAGCGCATCACTGCCGAGGCGTGCGTGGGGCATCTGTGGTTTGACAGCGACGACTACGCTCGTCTGGGTGCCCGCATCAAAGTGAATCCGGCCATCAAGACCGGTGCCGACCGCGAAGCCTTGCGCCGCGCGGTGGCAGGCGGACGCATCGATGTCGTGTCGACCGACCACGCGCCGCATCTGTTGAGCGAGAAAAACGAAAAATACTTAAAATCACCTTCAGGAATGCCTTTGGCACAATTTTCGCTTATAGCCATGTTAGAGCTTGCCGCGATGGGCTGTTTCACGCCTGCCGAGGTGGTGCAGAAGATGTGTCACAATCAGGCATGCCTTTTGGGCATTGAGCGACGCGGCTTTTTGCGAAAGGGTTATAAGGCCGATGTGGTGGTCGTGCGACCCGAGCCGCAAGGCTGGACGATTACCGATGCCGATGTGCTCTCAACCTGTGGCTGGACACCGCTCGCCCAAGCCACCATGCATCATCGGGTGGCACGCACTTGGGTCAACGGTGTGGAGGTCTACCCCCGCCGGCCCCACCAATCCCCGGCACAGCCATTGCGCTTTTCGGCTCGATGAGGTGTTGTTGCCGAACTCACATAGATGAAGATGAAAACAATCATAGGACTGACCAAACAACAGGTGCTTGAAAGCCGTCGCCGTCACGGCGACAATGTGCTCACGCCACCCCCGCGGCAATCGTTGTGGAGTCAGTTCATTGAGAAGTTCAGCGATCCGCTCATCAAAATCCTCTTGGTGGCCTTGGCCCTCTCGGTGGGCATCTCCCTCTATGAAATGCTGGTGGCCGGGCGCGATGCCTCGGTGCTGCTCGAACCGCTGGGCATCCTCATTGCAGTGACGCTTGCCACGCTGGTGGGATTTGCCGTTGAGGTGAATGCCAATAAAAAATTTGAGCTTCTGAATCGCACCAACGACGAGGTGCCGGTGAAGGTGCTGCGCGACGGTCATGCCACCCAAGTGGCGCGTCGCGATATAGTGGTGGGCGATGTGGTGATTCTCGACACAGGCGACAGCATCCCTGCCGATGGCGAACTGCTGAAGTCGGTGTCGATGAGTGTGGACGAAAGCTCGCTCACGGGTGAGCCTTTGGCATGGAAATCCACCTCCCCCGAAGCATCCTCCGAATCGACCTATCCGGTCAACGAATTGCTGCGTGGCACCCATGTGGTGGAGGGCAATGGCGTGATGAGAGTGACTCGCGTGGGCGACCGCACCGAATATGGCAAGGTGTTCACCCAATCGCAAATCGAGAGTGACGTGAAAACGCCTCTCATGCTGCAATTCGACCGCTTGGGCAAAGTGATTGCCTATGGCAGTTATGCCATAGCGGCCCTCATCATCTTGGGCAGATTGCTTGTGTTTTACATTGACAGCGATGGTGCCACTCTCTCCTCATTGAGCAAGATACAATATTATATAGAAACCATCATGCTGGCGGTCACGTTGGTGGTGGTGAGCGTGCCCGAAGGCTTGCCCATGAGCGTGACGCTGAGCCTTGCTTTAAGCATGCGCCGCATGCTGCGCACCAATAATCTCGTGCGCAAGATGCACGCTTGCGAAACGATGGGTGCCACCACCGTGATTTGCACCGACAAGACGGGAACGCTCACGCAAAACCAGATGCAGGTGGTCGATGCCGGCTTTTCAGGAACGCAAGAACTGGTGCGCTTGAACATGGCCTGCAATTCCACGGCGTTTCTCGACGATAGCGACCCCACCCATGTGAAACCGCTGGGCAACCCCACCGAGGGAGCTTTGCTGCTTTGGCTTCGTGAGCAGGGGCATGATTACATGGCACTGCGCGAAAAACACGAGGTGCTGGCGCAGCTGCCGTTTTCCACCGAGCGAAAATACATGGCCACTGTGGTGCGGCTCACCGCCTATGAGGCAGTGCTCTTGCTCAAAGGTGCGCCCGAGATAGTGGCGGCTCTTGCCCGGCATACGCCCGATGAAGAAGAAAAAACATGGTTGCACAACCTGCAAAATCGCGCCATGCGCACTCTTGCCTTTGCCATGCGCGTTCTCTCCACCGAGGAACTGGAACCTTTGCGCCAACGCGAAACCCGTGCGCAGGCAATCATGCGGCTGATTGAATCCACATCGCTTCACTACGATGGCGCGGTGGCCATCAGCGACCCCGTGCGTGAGGGTGTGCCGGCCAGCATTGCCGATTGCCGCCGTGCCGGCATCGAGGTGAAAATCGTTACCGGCGACAATGCCGCCACGGCACGCGAGGTGGGGCGGCAGGTGGGATTGTGGAGCGACGCTCCTTGCGATGTGGCCACCGATGTGATAACAGGGCCTGAATTTGCCGCTTTGCCCGACGACGAGGCCGCGCAGGTGGCCAAGCGCATCAAAATCATGGCTCGCGCTCGCCCTACCGATAAGGCTCGCCTCGTCACACTCTTGCAGGCGCAGCAGGCAGTGGTAGCGGTCACAGGCGATGGCACCAACGACGCGCCGGCCCTTAACCTTGCCCAAGTGGGCCTCTCGATGGGCGATGGTACCGCGGCCGCCAAGCAGGCCAGTGACATCACCATCCTCGATAATTCGTTCACCAGCATCAATAAGGCGGTGCTGTGGGGACGCTCGCTCTATCGCAACATCCAACGATTCATCTTGTTTCAGCTCACCGTCAATGTGTGTGCCTGCCTTGTGGTGGCCTTGTGCTCTTTCTTCAGCACGCAGCAGGTGCCGCTCAATGTCACGCAAATGCTGTGGGTCAACCTCATCATGGATACCTTCGCGGCGCTGGCGCTGGCCTCACTGCCTCCCAATAGCATCGTCATGCGAGTGCCGCCTCGACGCGCTCACAACAGCATCATCACTCCGGCTATGTCGTGGTTTGTGGGAGTGATAGGTGTTTTCTTTGCCGCGGTGATGATAGGGCTGTTCTATCTCATGCTGCATCATCAGCTGGGCGAGGGCGGCCGCCTCATTCACGCCAGCATCGACCCGCAAGAAGTATCCATCTATTTCTCGTTTTTCGTTTTCTTGCAGTTTTGGAATCTTTTTAACGCCAAGTCGTTTGGCAGCGGACACAGCGCGTTTCACAACCTGCGGGGCAGCAAGGTGTTTTTCTTGATAATCGCCGTGATTTTTGTGGGGCAGATACTCATTGTGCAGTGGGGTGGCGCCATGTTTGGGGTGGCGCCCATGTCGCTCAGGCAATGGCTCATCGTGGTGGGTGCCACCATGCCGGTGATGCTGGCCGGCGAACTGTGGCACGCCGTGGCCCGCTTGAAACGCCCGAAGCCATTGTGACTTTCAGCAAAAATGCGCAAATTATTTGTCAATTACCGACAAATTTCCTAATTTTGCACGCTTGCTCTGTTAGAGAATGTTATGAAAACCGATTGCTTACGATGATTGATCGACTGTTCAATAGCTTGTTCGACCTGCGGTTGCTTCGATTGTTCAAGGCGAAGACCACGCCTCGATGGATTATCTTGCTCATTGATATGCTCATCGTCGTGGCAAGCTATGCGCTCACGATACTGGCCGAGCTGTATGCTGATAATCTTCTGTTCACACCCTCAGAGGTATTGATAGCGGGAGGTATTTTTTTGCTTGTCTATTTCTTGGTGACCTATATCAGCAAGAGCTACACCTGCGTGATTCGCCTCTCGGTCATCGAGGATCTCTATCGTGTGTTCCTTGTGGTGCTGGCCAGCTCGGTGATATTGGCCGGCATCGATGCAGTGGCGGTCATTTTCACCGGTCGCCCCTTATATAGGTTCTGGAATGTGCTCACCACAGGCACCATAGCGTTTTCGCTCATGGTGATGGAGCGGCTCGTCATCAAGTACCTCTACATGCGCATCACCACCATATCGGCCGGTCGCAACCGCGTGCTGGTGCTGGGCACCTCGCTCGACTCGCTCATCCTTGCCAATGCCTTGAAAAATGAGATTGGCGGCAAATATGAGCCAGTGGGTTTGCTGAGCACAAAAAGCCGAAAAGAGAATGAGGTGATCAATGGCTTCAAGGTATATCGTTTTGACCCCGATTCTACGGCCAACACCTTTGTGGAAAATGGCATTCATGCCCTCATCATCAATAATAA
>JAFVCX010000082.1 GCA_017478855.1 Muribaculaceae bacterium
GGAGCCTTTCCGCAAGCTCATCAATCAGGGAATGATTCAAGGCCGCAGCAACTGCGTGTATCGCATCAAGGACACCAACAAATTTGTGTCGCTCCATCTCAAAGACGACTACGACGTGACTCCCATCCATGTGGATGTGAACATCGTGAGCAACGACGCACTCGACATCGACAAGTTCCGCGAGTGGCGACCCGAATACAAAAACGCCGAGTTCATTCTCGAAAACGGCAAATACATTTGCGGCTGGGCCATCGAGAAAATGTCGAAATCGATGTTCAACGTCGTGAACCCCGACGATATCGTGGAGCGTTACGGTGCCGACACCTTGCGCCTCTACGAGATGTTCCTCGGTCCGGTCGAGGCCAGCAAGCCGTGGGACACCAACGGCATCGACGGTGTGCACCGCTTCCTCAAAAAGCTGTGGAATCAGATTTATCAAGGCGACAGCCTGCGCCTCACCGACGACGCGCCCACGCCCGAAGCCTTGAAGTCCATCCACAAGCTCATCAAGAAAATCACGGGCGACATCGAGTCGTTCTCCTACAACACCAGCGTGGCCGCCTTCATGATTTGCGTCAACGAGCTGTCGCAGCTCAAGTGCGCCAGCCGTGAGGTGTATCGCCTCTTCGTGGTGCTGCTGTCACCCTTCGCGCCCCATGTGGCCGAGGAGCTGTGGCATGTGCTGGGCGGCGAGGGCACCGTGTGCGATGCCCAGTGGCCGGCATGGAACGAAGAATTCCTCAAGGAGAGCACCGTGCGCTATGCCGTGATGTTCCGCGGCCGCCCGCGCTACAACATCGATGTGCCCGCCGGCACCACGGCCGACGAGGTGCAGCGCATCGCCCTTGAGCACGAGGGAGCCGCCAAGTGGCTTGAGGGAGCCACGCCCAAAAAGGTCATCGTGGTGCCCAATAAACTCGTCAATGTGGTGCTGTAAGAAATACGCATAAATATACGTTATTCCCGTCATAGAAGTTCGCTCCATTTGGGGCGGACTTCTGTTTTTTAACACCGCAATGCCTTTTATTCGCCACGAAACCACACCCATTTAAGTATAATTCCAATTTTTGCGGGTAAAAAAGCCGAAAATTCATAACCATTACTCTTTATTTAGTTACTAATTGTTAAAAATGGGGGAGGTAATTAGGAATTCTGCCTATTTTTATTGTATAAATAAGTAAATTTGCGGCCATAAACCTTGCTTTACGTGTAGCCAACACGTTGATAATAAGTAAAATATGTTATAACCTACTATTAATAACCAAAACCAACTAACCAATGAAGAGATCTACACTTCTTCTTGCTCTCCTCTCTGTGGGAATAGTGGCAACGGCCAACCCCGTGAGCCGGCAACAAGCGTTCAAAAACGCGCAATGCTTCATGGCTCACCAGAAACAAGCCGTCGCCCTCAGCGATCAGGACGCGCAGAGCAAACCTCGAAAAATCAAAGGTACGGCAGCCCAAGAAACCGCTGCCTACTATGTGTTCAATGCCCAAAACCAAGCCGGCTACGTCATCGCTTCGGGTAGCGACCTCGTGCGCCCCGTGCTGGCCTATGTGGACAACGGCAGCTTTAACGAGAGCGCCATCCCGCCCGCCATGCAGGACTACCTCGACATGTATGCCGACCAAATCGAGTGGGCCGAGAAAAACAACATTCAGGCCACTCCAGCCAAGAAAATGCAGAAACACGACGTGGACATCCTTATGACCACCAAGTGGAACCAGACCAGCCCTTACCAGCAGTATCTGAACATCAGCGGAGAAACCATCTGGTCGCCCACCGGTTGCTTGACCACCGCCACGGCTCAGGTGATGAACTATCACAAATGGCCCGCTGGAACGACCAAGGTCATTCCGTCATACAACCTGACGACTACCATCACCACACCCGAGCTGGAGCCGGTCACCTTCGAGTGGGACCTGATGAAGGACAGTTATAGCAGCAGCGACCGCGACACACCCGAGGGTCAAGCCGTGGGCACGCTGATGAAATATGTGGCTTTGGCTACCCAAGCCAGCTTGGGAATTGCCTCGACCAGCACCACCGACTGCCACGCCGCCTACGCGCTCAAGCAATTCTTTAACTATGACGACGGCGTGCGCTTCTTGCAGGACTGGAACCTAACCACCGCCGAGTGGGACAGCATCATCTATAATGAGGTGGCCAACAAACGCCCGGTCATCCACACCGGTTCTCGCTTCAGCAACTCGGCCTATGGCCACGCCTTTGTGTGCGACGGTTATCGCGAGGTCGACAGCCTCTACCATTTCAACTGGGGTTGGGGCGGCTCGTCCGACGGCTGGTTTGCCCTCGACGCGTTGCAGCCCTCCAGCATCGGCACAGGTGGCGGTAGCGGCACGGGCGGCTACAACTGGCTGCGCTCGATCACCGTGGGTGTGCAGAAGCCCGACGGCATCCCCGCCGACGAGGTGAACGAGGTCGTTGACCAGCTGTGTATGGCTTTGGAAAGCGAAACAGTGATGCACCGCAACTCGCGCGACGAGGACTTCGGCGAAATGCGCTTGGGCGTGGTGATGTGGCCCTACGACTACCAGAACTTGTGGTATGAGTGCTCAATGGGCCTCTATAACGAGGACGGCGAGCTGGTGCGCGTTTATCCTTTCGAGGTCAAGAACTACATGAAGGGTTACTCTTACGTGAATCTCTTCAGCTTCAACATTGGTGCCGAACTTCCGTTGGGTAAATATGAGTTGAAGACCGTGTCGCGTCTGCTCGACAGTGACATCTACCGCTCGACCTTCGGTGCCGACCATCGTCGCATCCAACTGGAGGTGAAAGATACCGAACTCATCATTAAACCGCCCTATGACCTCACCGTGAGCAATGTGGCAGTGGAGAATTGCACCTCATCATCCTACAAGCAGCTCACATACGACCTGACCAACAACAGCGACGAGGACTTCGTGGGTCGCATCTATGTTGTCTATAACGCCAGCACGGCCAACGCCAACTATCAAGTGAACGTGCCCGCCGGCGAGACCATCCATGTCAAGACCGACAAGGGTGTTACGTCTCAATCTGTATTGTCGAACTATGCCATCTCGTTCGACTCGCGTCGCCGCTGGTCGTTATGGAACGGCAATAGCAACTGGGCAAACATCGACTATCAGTTGGCATTTGACCACAAGGCCAATAGTGAAGGCAAGTTGACCGGCAACGATGTTGAGTTCACCGTGCACATCACCAACCGTGGCGAGGTTCCCTACGAGAAAGACCTCACCGCCGTGCTCTATGAGAGCGACAGCACTGTGAGCACCGGCATCACCCAAACCGTGACCGCCACCGTCGACCCGAAGAACAACAAGAAGTTCAACTTCAAGTTCGTCGACCTGCCCGAGGGCAAGACCTATAGCCTGCGCGTGACCCACTACGAGTCTAAGGCTAACACCAACGTGACCTACGGCCCGTTCACCACCGGCAAGGGTACCTTTATCCAGCTGGCCGAGGGCGACTCGGTGGTGATCGACGGCAACGCCGTGACCATCCCCGACGAGGCTCTCTATGTGGACGCCCGCAATAGCGAAGCCATCGACAACATCACGCCCAACAACAATCCCAACACGCTCTATCTGCTGCCCGCAGGCACCACCGTGCCCGAGAAACTGGCCGGCAAGAACGTGGTGGTGGGCAACGTGGCCCAAAACATCACTATGGTGGACGGCACCGACTTTGTGACCCCGATTGACTTCACCGCACAGAACATCACCTACGTACGCACCTTCACCCGCAATGGCGACGGCAAGAACAACTGGGAAACCGTTATGCTCCCGTTTGCCGTGAAGAGCGTGAACGACGCTACGAAGACCCTCGACTGGGCACGCACCGCCGACAACAGCGACTGCGACCTCTGGGTGATGGAACTCGCAGGTGAACCCACCGGCAGCGAGCTGACGCTCGACTTCGCTTCGGCTATGGAGGCCTACAAGCCCTATCTGATTGCCGTGAATGGCTTGGCCGGACGTGAACTGACCTTCACCGGCACCGATGCCGCCATCACCGCAGGCAAGGCCGGTGTGACCGTGAATGGCAACTACGATATGATTGGCCGCGCCGAGAAGACCGAGAGCCGCTACTTCTATCTGCTGGATGAGCCAAGCAACGCTCCGGCTACCGAAGATGGCACATCGGCCGAAACAACCAGCGACAACAAGTTCACCCTCGTGAAGGCTCCCGCCACAGTGGCCCCCTTCCGCGCCTATATGGTGAACTACAGCCAAAGCACTCCTTACAGCGCACTCACGCTGCTCGTGCCCGGCGGCACGCAGACGGGTGTGACCACCATTACCGTGAACGAGCCTGTGCGCAAAATCACCGGCGTTTACACGCTCGATGGCCGCAAGGTGGCTGCCGACGACAAGTCGCTCTCTACCCTGCCCCGTGGCATCTATATCGTGAACGGCGAGAAATACGTTCGCTAAACCTCTTTCACATGGAGCCATGCGACATGGCTCCATGTAACCCTCCATCAGCAAGTCCGCCCCTCGTGGCGGACTTGTCTTTTTCGGCCAATCTTGGAAATAAACTTGGGGCAGTGTTGTAAATGAGAAAAATGATCATTACCTTTGCAATAGGTAATATGGCCTTCTGCTGTGTTGATTTTATTCTTTCTTTTTTTGAATAAAAGTTCACAAGAAGAACCCGACCGCCTATCATGAATTGTGCATAATAAACGATGGATGAAGAGAGATGAAGAAAATTGTTTTTGCCACCAACAATGCCCATAAGTTGGAGGAACTTCGCCAGATTGTGGGTGACCGATATCAGGTTTTGAGCCTCAGCGACATCAACTGCCACGACGACATACCCGAAACTGCCGATACCCTTGAGGGCAATGCCCGAATCAAGGCCGAGTATGTGCTGCAAAAATATGGCTACGACTGCTTCAGCGACGACACGGGGCTGGAGATCGACGCGCTGGGCGGCGAGCCGGGAGTGATGAGCGCGCGCTATGCCGGAGTGGCACACGACAGCGAGCGAAACATCGACAAGGTGCTGCGCCTGCTGGCCGGCGTGCCCATAGAAAAACGTACCGCCCGGTTTAGGACTGTGATTGCATTCGCTCAAAGAGAGGAAGATGGCAAAGAATTCTCCATCAAGTATTTTGAGGGAAAAGTAGAGGGGCGCATCTTCACCGAGAGGCATGGCACAGGCGGTTTTGGCTACGACAGCGTTTTCCAGCCCGTGGAGGGCGACGGCAGCACGTTTGCCCAAATGCCGCCCGAGCAGAAAAACGCCATCAGCCACCGTGGGCGCGCCGTGGCCGCCCTCATGACCTTCTTGCGGACTCAGCCCTAACGAGCGCAGCTGCGACGTTGCAGGCCAGTAAAAAAGGCAAATGCGATTTGCCACAAGCAGCAAAAAACAGGAAATCCGCCCCTGCAACGGGGGCGGATTTCTTTATCGGGATGAGCCGCTCGTGCCGCAAGGCGCAATGGCTCATGATGTGAACCTTGATTAGTTCTGGGCAAAGCTTGTGATGGCCACGGGGACGGTCTTTTCGCCACGAGTGCCATAGAGCCACCAGCTGTAGGCGCGGCCAATGGCGAGCGTCCAGTAATCGGTGAAGGTGGCGCTTGAGCCGTTAGAACGAGTGTAGGTAAGGTTACCAACCTCTTGGCCGCTGTTGTCCACGATAACCAAATCGAGGTCACGACGCTGCGAACCGCTGCTGTTGAAGACGGTCTTCACAACGCTGGGCATGAACCACGGAGTTGCCTCGCCAAAGCCAATGGGGTCGCACACGTTCTCATAATCACCGGTGGTGGTGTTTTTCAAACGCAGTTGCAACTTGTTGGGATAAGGCGTGGTGGCGTCTTCAAACATGAAGTTGTAGAAGCGCACGCAAGCATACTCGGCGGTGTTCACTGTGGTCTGGCTGGGAATGGTGCCACGCTCAATCACGGTGGGCTCGCGGTCCAGCAGGTGCACAATCACGCTATAGTGCTTGCCGGCCTCCACTGCCGACGAAGTCTGGTCGTAAATCAGAGCGTCGTCCCAGTTCTTCAGGCCGAGGCGGTAGGACAAGATGGGTTCGCTTTCGCCCCAGTTCTCACCATCCTTAGAGAGGCGCATGAATTTGTCGATGTTGTCGCCCTCGGTCACGCGTTTATCGTGCCATTCCGAGCCATTCACCGAGTATTGATACTTCATGTTGGCCGGTTGTTTCCACAAGCGGATGCGAAGCGGGCCGGCATCCACGTCGTAGAACACACTCACGCCACCGCTGGGGGTACCATTGAAGTTAGAGATCAGGGCTGCGCCATTGTTCTCATAGGTCTTGCCATTAATCTCAAGGCGATAGATGCGGTTAGCCACAGCCGAGGCTACCGGCGTCATGTACATGACTTGCACACGAGCCTTCGTACCATGATCAACAGCAGTCCAATCAAAGTCGGGATCCTTGTCGGAGCAAGAGCTTGCCACGAAGCAAAGGAGCAGCGACATTATGATATAATTGATATATTTCATTGTCTTGATCATTTTTAGTTGTTAACGTGAACCTTGATTATTTCTCTTTCACCTTGGTGGGCTGATCGCCGGGATAAGCAAACCATGGGATAGAGCACTGGTAGTTGTCGGCCAGACCCGAAATAGGAGTCAAGTCCTTCAAGCTGGGCTTATTCCACATGTACTCCGAGTTGTAGCGCGGACGGATGCGGAAGCAAGGCGAGCCATTGTTTATGGTGTTGTAAGTGCCCTTGCGGCCCTGCACCTGTGCGGGAGCCAGATAGAAGCCTTTGTACACCTTCGTGGGATCGCTGTCCATCTTCTGATAAACTGCAGTGAGGTCCCAACCATTGTCATACTCAGGATATTCGCCGGTGAAGTCGATGTCATAGAAGTACTTGCGCTGATCCACCCACTCCTCGAGGGCTCCCCACGGGAAGAGGTGAGCAAACTTCTGCATCATGATGTGCGAGAGGGTGAAATCGTTGAGCGAGAGGCCGTTCACATAGGGACCTGCCAGATATTCGGCAGCCAGTGTGTTGAAGTCGGCGCGGTTCACGATGTCGCCTTCATAGCCGGTCACATTGTCAATCTCCACAGTCTTGGCATCCTCAATCAGGTTGCCATCCTCGTCATACTTGGCGGGAACATTGCGAGTGATCTTGCCATTGATGATGGGCTTGCCTTCCACAATGAAGCTTGCGGTGAACTCCAAATCGGCAGCCACAGCCTTCTTCCAAGTTTCGAGAGCGGCAGCCTTGTCGCCCACCTTGAATTGAGCCTCGGCGAGATCGAAGAGGATTTCGGGATAAGTGGCGAGAATGTAGGGAGCGTTGTTGCGATAGATCCAGCGACCCTCACCCACGTTGTTCTCGTTGATGGTCGAGGTGGCGTAGGGAGTGTTGTAGAACGAGCACACGTTGGCATCGTTGGCACGAGCGGGATCGATGGCACTGTTGTTCAGGAACGAGCTTGAAGTTCCGGTGAACGTGCCGGCGAAGAACACATACTTTTTGAGCTTGTTCAGGTCGGTTTCGTTAGCCTTCAGCAGATCACCCACTTGGTAGCCTTCGGGAATGTCGTCGCCCACTTTGTAGCGGCCACTCTTGGTGCCGAACTTCACGAGCGGACGGGGGTCGAAGTGACCGGTTTCCTCCAGCGTGTCGCAAATGATTTGGTTCTCGCTGATTTCATAGCGCAGGTTGGCCACGTCTTGGTTCTCCACAGCAATCCAGTTGCCGTTCTCATCATATTTGGGAATGCGGCCCGTCATTATTTCCACAGCATACTCGTGCGGATAGTACACGCGAGTCATGTTGCCACGGGTTGTGCCCCACCAGTTGTTGTAGCCGCTATAGGGAGCGTCCTTGCCACCGGCGGTGATTGAGAGCAGAGCGTTGTCGGCGTTGCTGGCAAACGATTTGCCGGCAGCCTCCACGAGCTTGCTGTAGTACTTCGATTGGAAGTCCTTCTTGTTGGTGAGCGAAGCGAGGTTGCGCACGATCACTGCATAAGCAAACTTAATCCAGCGGTCTTTGTTGCCGCCATAGATGAAGTCGGTGCTCGAAATCTTGGTGCCATAGTTGGTGGCATCTTCTTTCTGCAGCAGCTCGATGGCTTTCTCAGCCCATTCGATCACTTGAGCATAGATGTCTTCCTGATAGTCATATTCGTGCGAGAGCAGACCGGGCACAAACGCTTGCTTCATGGGCAGCTCGCCGTGATATTTGGTCATGGCGTCCCACGAGTAGGCCTTCATGGCATAGCCAATGCCGGCCAGCGTCCAGTTCTCAGCCTCTTCCGACTGGTTGATCAAGTTCTCAAGGTTCATACCCTGATTCCAATACACCATGCGCCAAATTTCGCCACCGGCATCGCTACCTGCTGTGTAGTAGTGGTTGGCAAAGTTGGTGTAGCTGGTGGTTCCCATCATTTGGGTCAGCGGACCGGCAGCACGAATGTCCCAATACAGGCCCTGATACTGCTGCTGAATGCCGGCAAGATAAAGGTAAGCGTCCACATAGTCGGGAGCGTCCTCATTGCGGTTCACATCCAGATAGTCGTCGCAACTGGTCATGGTGAGCGCTACGACGATGGCTGCGAGCAATAAATTGATATATTTTTTCATCTTATTTCCTTATTAATATAGGTTCAACATTAGAATGTCACGCTCAAACCAACAGAATAAGTGCGGGGGCTGGGAAGCGACCAGCAGTCGATACCCTCACCACCGATACCACCGGCAGCGGCACTCATCACGTTACCCACCACGTCATAACCTTGGTAGTTAGTGATAGTGAACAGGTCATTACCGGCAACGTAAACCAGAGCGTTCTGGATCAAACCGCGAGTGTTCTTCTTCAAGAATGCGGTGGGCACATTGTAGCTCAGGCGAAGCTCATTCAGGCGCAGGTAGTTGATGTGCTTCTGCACCCAAGGGGTATCATCGTTGAGCGATGCAAGGAATGCGGCGTTACCGTAGTTGGGGTGAACGGCGATGGTGTTGTAGGTAGGATTGTAGGTTCCGGGAATCTCATCACCCACGCTGTAGCCGGCGGGGATGTTGTCGCCATCCTGATAGTAGGAGGGATTCTCGTGGCCGTCTTGCAGCACACCATTGTACACATAGTAGCCACCCTCACGCAGAGTAACCGAGAGGTCAGAGAAACCGTCGGTGAAGAGGGCGCGCGAAGTACCGTTGACCATCGTAGCGTGGTAACGGCCACTGAACATGGCGCTCAGGCGGAAGTTCTTATAGTTGAAGGCGGTGGTGATACCAAAACGCAGTTTTGGCTCACGGTTGCCCATCACGGTCCAAGCCGAGTTCACCACGGGCTGGCCGGTGGTGGGGCTGATGACGATCTCACCACGGTCGTTGCGCAGATAGTCGCGGCCGGTGATGGTGGTCACAGGATAACCCTTCATGATACCGTTACGAATGTTACCGGTGTTCCAAGTATAAGCATCGTAATACTCGGTGAGGTTCTCGGGCAGATACACGACCTTGCTGTCGGTGTGGCTGGCGTTGAAGCCCACGTTCCAAGTAAAGTCGTTGGTCTTGATCAGGTCAGCATCGATGTGCCATTCCCAACCCCAAGTGTTGAACGTACCCACGTTCATGTTGTTCAGCACGAAGCCGGTTGCATACGACATGCGGAAGCCCTTCACAATCTGGTCGGCGCAATGCGTGTGGAACCAAGTGAAGTCGGTGTTCACGCGGTTATTGAGCAAGCGAGCCTCAAAACCTACTTCCCAAGAGGTGTTCATCTCAGGCTTGAGGGTCTTGTTGGGACCGGTGAAGCCATACTTGTAACCACCACCCGAAAGCTCGGTAGCCTCCAGCTCGGGGTCGATCGAGAGCACGGGAGCGTCCTTACCCACCTGTGCAAACGAGCCACGCACCTTCAGGTAGTTGAGCCAGTTGAGGTCTTTGAGCGGTTTCAGCTCGGTGAGCACCCATGCCAGCTCCACTGCGGGATAGAAGAAGTGGTTGTTGTCTTTGGGGAGGGTCGACGACCAGTCGTTACGGAAACGGAAGTTAGCGAAGATCATGTTGTCATAACCCAGCTCCACAGCACCCGAGATAGCTTGGATGCGGCGCTTGGTAGAACGTTTCTTGCTCACCACAGTGCTGGGGTCGCAGTTGTTGATTGAATAGAAGTCAATCACTTGGAAGTTCGAACCATAAGAAGCAAGGCTGGTCACACCATTCTCAAGCTGGTGGTAACCCACTTGCAGACCCAGCGTGTATTTCTCGTTGAAGGTGTTGTTGTAACCTGCCAGCAAGTTGATTGTGGGGTCGTTCATGTTATACTTCGACAAGTTGTAGGTACCGCCATTGGTCGAGCCAATGTTACTGGTGCGGTAGTAGGGGTGCGTAGCATACTCGTATTGCGAGGTGCTCACGTCCCAACCGAACTGGCCGCGCACATAGGTGTGCTCCACCGGGGTGATGTTCAGCGTGAAGGCCGAAATCACACGGTCGGTCTTGTCGTTGTTTTTGTTCTTATAGAGGGCAAACAGCGGGTTCAGCAGGTCGGTATCGGTGTAGTATTCCGGATAACGCATGTGAACGCCGTCGGCATCCATATAGTTGGCCATGTTGTCCACATGGGGCCAGCGATAAGAGCGATAGAGCGGGCCGCTGGTGTAGCGCATAGCTTTGCGGTTGCTCATGTGCACATATTGAATGCTACCTTCAAAGTTGATGTATTTATTGATTTCGGCGCGGCCGGCAATCGAGAGGTTCTGACGCTTGAGGTCGGTGGTCTTGATCACACCGTCTTGGTCGATAAACGAAGCCGAAGCGCGAACACTCATCTTGTCGTTACCCGACTGAACCGACACGTTGTGCTTCTGCAGGAAACCGGTTTGGAGCACAGCGGCGGTGTTGTCGTAGGTGGGGAGAGCGCCGTCAAACAGGCCACCATAAGCGCGGGTGTAGTAATAGTTGGTTGCGCCATAGGCACCGTTGGCATACTTCTCTTGAATCTTGGGCCAGCCATAGGCTTTCTGCCACGAGAGTTGGTTGCTGTAGGTGATCTTGGCTTGGCCACGGGTACCCTTCTTGGTGGTGATGATGATGGCACCGTTAGAAGCATCCGAGCCATAGAGTGCAGCGGCGGCGGCACCCTTCAGCACGGTCATGCTCTCGATGTCCTCGGGGTTGAAGTCGTTACCACGCGAAGCAAAGTCGGTGGTACGCACGTTGGCACCCGATGTGTCATCGTCCACAGCGAAACCGCTGGCAGCGTTAAAGGTAGTGTTGTTCATGGGCACACCGTCCACGATGTAGAGGGGCTGGTTGTTACCCGAAATTGAAGTGGCACTACGCAGAATCACTTGGGTCGACGCGCCGGGAGCACCACTGGTGTTGGTCACGTTCATACCGCTCACGCGGCCCTGCAGGGCGGTGATGAAGTCGGTACGGCCCGATTCCACGATATCACTTGCTTTCACATTCTGCACGCTCGAACCCACCGAACGAGCCACACGCTTCACACCGAACTCGGCGGTGATCACCACCTCTTCGAGCTCTTTGCCGCTGTTTTGCAGAATCACACTTGCAGCTTGGCTTGCTGGCACTTCCACTGCCTCATAGCCCACATAGGAGAACACGAGTGTCGAGTTCTTGTCGGCCTTGATAGAATACCTACCGTTCAGGTCGGTCATCGTACCACGGGTGGTGCCTTTAACCTTCACTGTCACGCCAATCAGAGGCTCACCGTCGTTGTCCTTAACCACGCCGGTCACCTTGTCACTGTTGGTTTGTGCCACAGCACTGAAGCCCCAAGCCTGACCACTCGGGGTCATGCCTGCGGGAACTCCCAGTGCGATAGCCATTGCAGCCAACAATACACATTGTTTTTTCATACGCACATGTTTTAGTGATTAAAGTTATAGTAATAAAAAAGTAACTGCGTCAGTATAAATATCGTTAATTCTTTGGTTTTCACAGCAATAAACCGTCACCCAAGCAGGAAACGGACAATTTTACCGCAAAATCAACCACAAAGATGTTACATTTTTTTCATTTCACCAAATTTTTTTTGGAGTTTTTTACTTTTTTTCAATATATCGGTTCACGTTTTTACCGAAACTCCTTCTCTCTTGGCTTGCGCGGGGGCACCTGCCTGCGCACCACAATGGTTACCCTCCGGCTCACGAAGGCCATCGGTGCCCCGCTTCGGGGCTGCTCAAGGTGCGCTAAGTGGCAGCCACCGCCGTTTTGGGTGGTTTTTGCACCTTGTTAAAGAAATTTTTCAAATTATATGCGCAGTTCGTGAAAAAAAACCAATTTTGCACGATATTTCTATTGGATTTTCCAAGAGAATCGCCCAAACGCCTAAAGACCAACATGAAAACCCACAAACGCCATAACCACGCTTGTGAAGAGAGGTGCAATGAGGCCAGCCGGCATTCCTTGTCAAGACAAAACGATTTTTATTAACAATAAACTTTTGTGCGTATGAAAAAACAATGTGTATTGTTGGCTGCAATGGCTATCGCACTGGGAGTTCCCGCAGGCATGACCCCGAGTGGTCAGGCTTGGGGCTTCACGGCTGTGGCGCAGACCAACTATGTGACTGGCACAGTGACCGATGCCAATGGCGAAGCCATCATCGGCGCCAGTGTCCAAGAAATCGGTTCCACCCGTGGTACGGTGACTGATGTGGACGGTAAGTTCTCGCTCAAGACCAATGGAAAAGGCAAAATCCAAGTCTCTTTCATTGGCTACAAGACCGTGACCGTCAACCCCGGCACCGGCATCAACGTGCGTCTTGAAGAAGACAACGCCCTCCTCGACGAAGTCGTGGTGGTGGGCTATGGCCAGCAGAAGAAAGTGAACCTCACCGGCGCCGTGTCGGTCGTGGACGTTGACAAGACCCTCTCGTCGCGCCCCGAGCAAGACGTGGCCAAGGCACTGCAAGGTGCTGTTCCCGGCCTGAGCGTTATCAACACCAGCGGTAGCTTGGAGGATTCGCCCTCGCTCACCATTCGTGGCGTGGGTACCCTGAGCAACGGCGCTGTGTCGAACCCCCTCATCGTGGTCGACGGCGTGGCCGTGGATGACCTCTCGATGATTAATGGTGCCGACATCGCAAGCGTGAGCGTGCTCAAGGATGCCTCTTCGGCCGCCATCTATGGTACCCGTGCTGCCTTCGGTGTGATCCTCATCACCACCAAGACCGGTAAGAAGGACGACCGCGTGAACGTGCGCTACGACAACAACTTCGCATGGGATCACGCCACCTATCTGCCCGACTTCCCCGATGTGCCCACCCAGCTCAAGAGTGCCCTCATGGCCAAGAACCGCCAGTCTCCCGGCGCTTCGGTGGAGCTTTTCGGTATGTACTTCGACCAACTGCTGCCCTATGCCGAGAAATGGCAACAGCAAAACGGCGGCAAGATCGGTTACGGCGAAATGCGCCCCTATGTGGACGACAACAACGTGGGTGACTATCGCTTCATCGGCAACCAACCCATGTACTACGCCGACTACGACGTGCAAGACATCTGGTTCCAGAGCGCAGCTCCCTCGCAGAGCCACAACGTGAGCGTGGACGGCTCGAGCGGCCGCACCACCTTCCGCGCAGCCTTTGGCTACAGCGGCAAGGAAGACCTCATGACTTGGAACACCGGCAAACGCCAGCGCTACAACGCCAGCATGAACATCTCGACCGACGTGACCGACTGGCTCACCGTGGGTGCCCGCATGAGCTTCAACCGTCGCAACATGAACCGTGCCGAAACCTACAACAACATGTATCAGTACATTTGGCGTTGGGGTTCGTTCTTCATCCCCAGCGGCACGATCGACGGCAACGACTTCCGCGTGGTGGCCATGCAGAAGCAGGCCGACCGTCGCCGCATCATGCACGACGAAACTAAGGCCACTGCCTTCTTGAAAGCTCACATCACCAGCGACCTGACCCTGAACGCCGACTTCACTTATCAGGTGAACAACGCCAACATGCGCTGGAGCGACTTCCCCATCTACGGCATGAACTGGAGCGGCGTGACCCCCGGCTACATCGTGGGCCAATCAAGCTCTGGCACTTCGCGCCAAAACATCAAGGCCAACACTTGGACGGGCAACGCCTATCTTGAGTATCTGAAGAGCATCAACGACGCTCACAACTTCAAGGTGATGGCCGGCCTCACCGGTGAAAAGCGCAAATATGACTACTTCCGCGCCGACCGCAAAGAGCTTTATTCGACCGACTATCCCGAGCTGAACCTCGCCTATGGCGACCTCACTCGCTCCACCATCACCAGCAGCACAAGCGGCACAAGCGCTCTGCTGCCTTGGCTGCGTGGCGACTATGCAACCGCCGGTTACTTTGCTCGTTTCAACTATGACTACAAGGGCATCTACCTGCTGGAGGTGAACGGCCGCTACGACGGCTCGTCGAGCTTCCCCGCAAGCGACCGCTGGGCATTCTTCCCCTCGTTCTCGCTGGGCTACCGCTTCAGCCAAGAGGCTTACTGGGACAAGCTGCGCAACACCGTTTCCAACGGTAAGCTCCGCTTCTCTTATGGTACTATCGGTAATGAGGCTGTGGGCGACAACATGTTCCTGAGCACCATCTCCGCAGGCCAAATGAACTATCTGGGCACCGGCACCGCCAAGCTCAACTCGTTCGGCATCCCCACTTGGGTTTCGCCCTCTCTTACTTGGGAGAAAATCAAAACCACCAACGTGGGTCTTGACCTCGGTTTCCTCAACGACCAAATCCTCCTCACTGCCGAGTGGTTCCAGCGTGTGACCAACGATATGCTCGCTCCGGGCGCAGCTCTGCCCCCGAGCGTGGGTGCAAGCACACCTTATATGAATAACGGCTCGCTGCGTTCACGCGGATGGGAAATCACCATCAACTGGCGCAAGCAAATCAACAAAGACCTCGGCCTCTATGCTAACTTCAGCATTGGCGACAGCAAGGTCAAAGTGACCAAGTGGAGCAACAACAGCAAGCAGATTGGCTACCCCATGAACAGCTCTTATGCTTACGAAGGCATGTACTGGGGCGACATCTGGGGCTTCGAAACCGACCGCTACTTCACCGAGGCCGACTTCAACGGCAAGGACGCCAACGGCAAGTGGATCTATAAAGAAGGTGTGGCCGACCAAACCGGCATCGAAACCGACAACTTCGTGTATGGCCCCGGCGACATCAAGTACAAAGACCTCGATGGCGACGGCAAGATCAGCGGCGGCCAAGGCACTGCCGATGACCATGGCGACCTGAAGGTGATTGGTAACATGCTGCCTCGCTACGAGTACAGCTTCCACGTGGGTGGCACCTACAAGGGCTTCGACCTTGACCTCTTCTTCCAAGGCGTGGGCAAGCGCGACATGTGGACCCAGAGTGCATTTGTGTTCCCCATGATGCGTGAGGCCGACCTTGCCATCTATGCTAACCAAACCAAGTACAACGTGTACGATCCCGAGAATGGCATCATCAACATCAGCGAGAGCAACGACTTCCCCTGCCTGTATCCCGGCAACGAGTATGCAGGTAACGTGACCGGCCTCTCGGGCGAAGGTGGCTGCCACAACTACTATCCCCAGACCAAGTATCTGGTCGACATGAGCTATCTGCGTCTGAAGAACGTCACTCTGGGCTACACCCTGCCCACCGAACTCACCAAGAAGGCCTACATTCAGCGCCTGCGCCTCTATGCAAGCGTGAACAACCTGTGCCTGCTGCACAAGGGCAGCGGCGACCTCCCCATCGATCCTGAGATGAACGCCGGTCAAGGCGCCCTCAGCTATGGCACTTGGGGCCGCACCTATCCCATCACCCGCAGCTGGTCGTTTGGTTTGCAAGTGACTTTCTAAGCGTGTTGTGACTCACTAATGATATTAACATTTCAGAAAAATCGAAGTTTATGAAGAAAGCATATTTATTAGGACTTGTCGGTCTGGCAATGGTCTTCGCAAGCTGCGACGACATGCTCGACGTCAATCCCCGCGACAAGTTTACGAACGACCCGAGCTTCTGGAACAACGCCACACAGGTTGAGAACTACACCAACTCCATGTACGGCAACTTCTCGGGTTATGGATATAGCGGCGCAGGCGGTGCATTCTACTTCTCCAGCCTGACCGACGATCAGGTGAAGCCTGAGTTCGAAAACTGGACGTTCACCAACGTGCCCAACAGCTCTACATCGTGGAGCAGTCCCTTCACCGAAATTCGCCGCAGCAACTATCTGCTCGACAACATGGGCAGCTCTACGCTGGCCGATGCCGTCAAGGCTAAATACACCGCTATCGCTCGCTTGTGCCGTGCCTATAACTACTTCCTGCTTGTGCAGCGTTATGGCGACGTGCAGTGGCAAGACCACGTGGTGCTCACCACCAGCGATGACTATGTGAAAGGTCCCCGCGACGACCGCGATTTGGTGATGGACAGGGTGCTCGAAGACCTCGACTATGCTATCGCCAACATCGGCACCGGCAACAAGGTTTCGTGGAGCGCCAATCTGGCCCTCGCCATGAAGAGCGAAATCTGCCTCTACGAAGGCACCTATTGCAAATATCGCACACAGGCCGAGAACGGCAAGGCTGCCGACGCCACTCGTGCACAGAAATACCTCAACGAGTGCGTGAACGCTTCGCAGCAGCTCATGGGTGGCTCGTATAGCCTCACCAGCAACTATGGCGAGATCTACAACGCTCTGAGCCTCACCGGCAACAGCGAGGTAATCTTCTGCCGCCACTATGAGAAAGACGTGTTGGGCCACAGCACCGTGGACTACACCAGCGGTTCTACGGCACAACGCGGTATCAGCAAGGACGCTATCGACGCCTTCTTGTTCACCGACGGTCTGCCTTTGGCAACTACCAGCCTCGATAAGAGCGACGCTCCCGAGCTGGTCGACGGCAAATACAACATCGAGAAGATGCTCAGCGTGCGCGACAAGCGACTCGGTGTCCTCCTTGACCACACGCTGGCCTTCAAGGGCTATGGCAACGCTCGTGGCAGCCTCGCCGAGATGACCTCGTCCACCGGCTACACCATTGCCAAGTATTACACCGACAAGATGGGTGACCCCAGCGCCACTTCGCAAATCTACTATTGCAACAACATCGGCACCGGCTACACCGACGCTCCCGTCTACTGGCTGGCACAAATCTATCTGAACTATGCCGAGGCTAAGGCCGAGCTGGGCAACATCACCCAGACCGACTTGGACAACAGCGTCAACCTGCTGCAAGCACGCGCAGGCCTGCCCGCGCTCAACCTCAACCCCGCTGCCGACCCCGCCAACAATCATGGCGTGAGCAACCTGTTGTGGGAGATTCGCCGCGCACGTCGCTGCGAGCTCATGACCGACGGCAACCGCTACTGGGACCTCGTGCGCTGGCACCAGCTCGATAAGCTCGACAGCAGCAAGTATCCCAACATCAACCGCGGTGCTAACCTGAGCGTGGTGCCCGACTGCCAACTCACTCTCGAAGATGGCTACGTGGTGCCTCTGACCGCCACCCGTTCGTTCGAGGCGAAGTATTACTTCTATCCTATTCCCACCGAGCAGATCGAGAACAGCGGCAAAGCCACTTCTCAGAACAATGGCTGGTAAACCATTGCCACTGAGCCTTCACCGAGGCTCGTGAAACTTCAAGGCCGCTTGAGCATGATGCTCAAGCGGCCTTTTCGCATAATAAAACTACCGAAACGCTTAAAAATGCGCCTCTTTCACGATTTTATTGCACATATTATTAAATAATTTCATAATTTTGCAGCTCATTTCGATAATTATTAACCAAATTCAGAATATATGAAAAAGTTCTTAAGTTTCATGATGGCATGCATCGTGGCACTGAGCTTGGGAGCCGACACCTTCAGCTACCTCAACTTCACGCTGAGCGACGGCATCACCAAGCAAGTTTCCACCGATGGCCTGACCATCACCTATGCCGGCAGCAACGTGGTTGCCACAACCTCCACCGGCACGACCACGCTGGCAAAAGCCAATGTGACCTCGATGTACTTCACCAACACCAAAATCGATGTCACCACACCTTCCTTCGACCTCAATCACGACGGATATGTCGACGTGGCCGACGTGGCCTATCTGATTGATGTGGCCCTTGGCGGCAGCAAAGACATCTATGGCGAATGCGACCTCAACGGCGACGGGTATGTCGACGTGGCCGACGTTTCGTTTCTCATCAATTATATTCTTCAACGATAAAAACTCGGGCACATCATGAAAAAGATAGCATTTCTTCTCATTGCGGCTCTGGCCACGATAGCGGCCACCGCTCAACAGACCATGTGGGTGTGCACCGGGCAAGTGAAATATGCCTACAACACCGCCTCGGTGGGCGTGATGCCCTATACCAGCGGCAGCACCCTCACCGTTCTTGACAAATCGTTTGCACTCGCCGAGGTCGACAGCATCTACGTCGACGACAACGAGTTTGACGACGACAACATTCTCGTGAACTACGATGGCGACAAGGCTTGGGTGACCGTGGCCGGCAACATTGCCACCCACATCACCGCCACCGTCAAGGGTGCTCACGTGGCCGTACTGCAAGATGCCAGCGTGGCCGACGAATACTACTACACCCTGCAAGGCTCGTCCACCAACGGCTCGTTCTACCAAGACGGCAAGCTGAAGATTTCCGTCATCCTCAACGGGCTGACCCTTAACAACCCCGATAGCGCGGCCATCAACATTCGCGACGGCAAGCGCATCTCGGTAGAGTTGGCGGCAGGCACCGTCAACACCCTCACCGATGGCACCGGCGGTAGCCAGAAGGGTTGTTTTGCCGTGAAGGGCCACACCGAGTTCAAGGGCGGCGGCACGCTCAACATCACCGGCAACTCAAGCCACGCATTCTGGGGCAAAGAGTATGTGCAGCTCAAGAAAACGGTGGGCACCATCAATATCTTGGGTGCCGTGGCCGACGGCTTCAACGTGAACCAATACTTCCAGATGAATGGCGGCACCGTCAACATCAGTGGCACTGGCGACGACGGCCTGCAAGTGAGCTATGAAACCGACGATGACGACAACATCGAGGTGGATGCCGACAATACTGGCGATGTCACCATCAAGGGCGGCACCCTTAAAATCAGCACCACCGGAGCCGGCAGCAAAGCCCTGAAAGTGGCTCACGACTACATCATGAGCGCGGGCGACGTCACCATCGACCAGTCGGGCACATTTGCTTCTGATAGCACCGACATCGCCTACACCGTGGGCGTGAAAACCGGCAACGACATCAACATCACCGGAGGGTCGGTCACCATCACCAACACCGCCGATGGCGGCAAGGGCCTCAGTGCCGATGGCGCTATCATCATCAACGAAAACGCAGCCACCACCAACATCAACATCACAGCCAACGGCAAAGGTGGTGTGGCCGAAAACGTGAACACCGGCGGGCAAGAAGAAACCAAGAGCTACAAACTCTATGTGACCCTGCCCCGCAGCTCGGGAGGGTTCGGATCCAGCAATCCGTGGACCAAAGTCTATCTTTATAAAGAAGACGGCACCCTCGTGCAGCAGCTCACCAGCACCGTCAGCCGCACGTCGGGCTATAGCACCCTCACGTTCTATTACTACGACTTCAAGGAGGCCGATAGCGGCACCTATTATTTCAAAGCCGACAATTTCACCAGCCGTGGCACCAGCTACACCATCAAGACGGTGACCTTCACCGGTCCCACCACGGGTAGCGACGTGTATTACAGCATCTCCAGCAGTTACAGCACCAGCGGCACCACGCGCACCTACTCCATCTCTAATGTCACCAGCTCCTATGGCGGCAGCAGCGACACCAGCGAGGACAATGGCACCAGCTACAACGCAGCCGGCATCAAGGCCGACGGAGCCATCACCATTGGCGGCGGCACCATCGAGGTGAAAAACAGCGGCGAGATGAGCAAGAGCATCAAGTTGAAGGGCACCGTCACCATCGACGGCGGCAACCTCACCCTCACACCGAGCGGAGCCATGAAGGTCATCAATAGCGATGCCTCTTACAGCTCGGCCATCAAGGCGGTAGACTTCGTGCAAAATGGCGGCACCATCACCATCAACGCTTCGGGCGGTGCCGGCAAAGGCGTTTCGGCCAACGGCGGCATCACCACCAACGGCGGCACGCTCACCATCACCAACACCGGAGCCGGGCAAACGGGCACCAACGACACCTATACCGCAAAAGGCCTGAAGGCCGACGGCAACATGGCCCTCAACGCCGGCACCATCACCATCACCATGAGTGGCACTGGCGGCAAGGGCGTCAAGGTGAACGGCACCTACACGCAGGGTAAGAGCGACGGCACCGGCCCCACGCTCAAAATCACCACATCGGGCACCTCATTGGGCGGCACCAGTGGCGGTGGCAGCGGCTGGGGACCCGGCGGCGGCAGCTCAAGCGGTTCGTCGTCAAAGGCCATCAAAGCCATGGGCACGGCCTATGTGTATGGCGGCAACTCTGAGATTAACACCGCTACCAACGGAGCCGAAGGTCTGGAATCGAAAACCGCCATCTATATCGAGGGCGGACAGCACTACTTCAAGTGCTATGACGACTGCATCAACTCAAGCGGCAAGATATTCTTCAACGGAGGCGTGACCGTGTGCTACAGCAACGGCAACGATGCCGTCGACTCCAATGCCGGCACCACAGGTGCCATCACCATTGGCGACGGTGTGGTCTTTGCCTACACCACTGCCGGAGGTCCTGAAGAAGGCCTTGACTGCGACAACAACAGCTACATTCAGCTCACCGGCAAGGGCATCGCCATCAGCGCAGGCGGCACGCAAGGCGGCGGTGGCTGGGGCGGCTCAAGCAACACCATAAGCAATGCCGCGCAAGGCTACTACTTCTACACCAGCAGCGTGTCCTACACCACCGGACGCTACTACACCCTCGCCGATGCCAATGGCAATAACCTTGTCACTTATAGCTTCGAGGGCAACGTGTCGAGCACGCTCGCGCTCCACACAGCCACCGGCATGGTTAAGGGCAGCACCTATAACGTGAAATACAGCACCACCGCGCCCACCGATGCCACCACGGCCTTCCACGGCCTGTATCTGGGCAGCAGCGCCACTGGCACCACCAGCGCATTTAGCTTCACGGCGCAATAAGCACCGTCGTTTCACACTTCATCCCAAAGAGGGGGCGCACGTCGTTTGAATGCGTGCGCCTCTCTTTGTTCTTTAAGCTTCATCGGCGGCCAGCGGAAACGCCCCGAAGAAATTCAAGAGAGAAGAGCGAATCCCGCAGCCACCCACATGGGCCACAACGCGCCGCCGCAGCCAAAAGCGAAAAAAAGTCAAAAATTGCATGGCAATTACGAATTAATTACTACCTTTGCAGCGATTTAACGGAAAATTCATGAGCAAAATGGCTGATTTCAAATTAAATTTGAAGGCAATGCCATTTGATACTCAGGTGTTTAAGTATCATCTGGACGGCGATTTTTTCAACTCGATTGAAGAAACCGAAGTTCGGCGCAGCAGTGTCGATGTCACTCTGCAAGTCACGCGCAAGGACGAGCGCAACTTCGGCATCACGCTTCAATGCACAGGTACCCTCACCGTGCCTTGCGACCGCTGCCTCGACGACCTCGACGTGGATGTGGACGAGCAATATGCCATCACCCTGCGGCTCGAAGGCCACGAGCTAGACGACAGCCGCGAAAACCTGCTGCTCGTGCCCGAAAGCTGGCATGAATTCGACGTTACCTCACTCATGCGCGACACCGTGCTCCTCGCCATACCCATCGTGCACACGCACGGCGATGACGAGTGCAACCCAAGCATGATCAGCGTGCTCGCGCAGCATGCGGCGGGAGAGCCCGCGCAGAGCGACGACGACAACGACAACACGGCCGCAGCCGACCCCCGATGGGACGCACTGCGACAACTCATTGATAACAATAACAATTAAAACAAGAATACGAAATGGCACATCCTAAACGTAGACAATCCAAGACCCGCACCGCGAAGCGTCGCACACACGACAAGGCGGTTGCTCCCACCATCGCAATGTGCTCTAACTGCGGAGCATGGCATGTTTATCACACCGTATGCCCCGAGTGTGGCTACTATCGCGGAAAGAAAGTGATGGGCGACGAAGCCGCCGTGTAATCAGCACCACACAGGCACAAGCCTCACACCTCTTTTTTTGATAAAACAAAGAAACTATTTATCCTAAATATTGATGCCTAAAACACCGTATTTAGGATATCTGTTTTTGAAGACTTTAATCAATCTCAACCCAATATGCTACACGCAAAAATCACGGGTATCGCCTCCTATGTCCCCGACGATATCCTCGACAATGAGATGCTCTCACACATGGTCGACACCACCGACGAGTGGATCACCACCCGCGTTGGCATCAAGCAGCGCCGCATCCTCAAAAACGGCAAAGGCTCATCGTGGATGGGTGTTCAAGTCGTCAACCGCCTGCTCCAAAGCACAGGCACCGACCCCGACGAGGTGGATCTGCTCATCTGCGCCACCAGCAACCCCGACTATCGCTTCCCAAGCACAGCCTCCATCATAGCACACCAGTGCGGCATCGAGAAAAAGGCCTATGCCTACGATATTCAGGCCGCCTGCACAGGCTTCCTTGTGGCTTTGAACGACGCACGCGCCTATGTGAGCAGCGGCATCTATAAGAAAGTGGTCGTCGTGTCGGCCGAAAAAATGTCGAGCATGACCAACTACACCGACCGCGCCACCTGCCCCCTCTTTGGCGACGGCGCAGGTGCCATGCTCGTCGAGCCCACCGAAGACCCTGTGGGCATCATCGACGGCATCTTCCATGTGGACGGCAGCGGCCTTGAGCACCTCGTCTACAAAGCCGGTGGCTCGGCCATGCCCGCCACCCCCGAAACCGTGGCAGCAGGGCTGCACTTCCTCTACCAAGAGGGACGCGCCGTCTATAAGCACGCCGTCATCGACATGCTCACCTCCTCACGCGACATCATGGAGCGCAACAACCTCACCGTGGACGACATCCAGTGGTTTGTGCCCCATCAGGCCAACCTGCGCATCATCGAGGCCGTGGGAAGCCGCTTGGGCATCGACGAGAGCAAAGTGCTCATCAACATTCAAGAGCGTGGCAACACCAGCGCAGCCACCATTCCCATTTGCATCGACGAGAACAAGCACCGCCTCCGCAAAGGCGACAAGCTCATCCTCACCGCCTTCGGCGCAGGATTCACTTGGGGTGCCCTCTACCTCATCTGGGACATCTGATTCTACGCTGGCAACACATTGACACACAATAGCATCGCACCCCCTCTGTCCCCCACAGGGGCAAGGGGCACGCGATGCCTTTTGCTAACCAACCTATCAATGACCGAAACAACGACAAAACATCGCGCCGGATTTGTCAACATCGTGGGCAACCCCAATGTGGGCAAAAGCACCTTGAGCAACCGGCTCGTGGGCGAGAAGCTCTCCATCATCACCAGCAAGGCCCAAACCACGCGCCACCGCATCATGGGCATCGTCAATGGCGATGACTACCAGATCGTCTTCAGCGACACGCCCGGCGTGCTCAAACCCAAGTTCAAGCTGCAAGAGAGCATGCTCGACTTCTCCACCGGCGCGCTGGTGGATGCCGACGTGCTGCTCTATGTGACCGACGTGGTGGAGTCGCCCACAAAAAATCAAGATTTTCTCGACCGTGTGACACGCGAGAAAATTCCCGTGTTGTTGGTCATCAATAAAATTGACTTGCTCAAGGGCAACGACGACCTGCTGGCCGTCATCGACCGCTGGAAACAGCTCCTGCCGCAAGCCGAGGTGTTCCCCATCAGCGCCCTGCACGGCTTCAACGTGAGCAGCATCATGCAGCGCATCGTGCAGCTGCTCCCCGTCAGCCCGCCCTACTTTGGCAAAGACGCGCTCACCGACCGCAACAGCCGCTTCTTCGTCACCGAAATCATCCGGGAGAAAATCCTACTCACCTACGACAAAGAAGTGCCCTACGCCACACAGGTCATCGTTGAGAAATTCGACGAAACCGACACCGCCATCCACATCATGGCCGTCATCTACGTGGAGCGCGACAGCCAGAAAGGCATCATCATTGGCCGGCAAGGCATCAAGCTCAAGCATGTGGGCATCGACGCGCGAAAAGACATCGAAAAGTTCTTTGAAAAGCGCGTCTATCTGGAGCTTTACGTCAAAGTGGAGCGCGACTGGCGCAACCAAGAGAACAAACTGCGCCAATTTGGATATATCGATTAATCATTTTTCATTCACACCTAACTCAAAACACCAATCATGGGACGCTTAGTAGCCATCGTAGGACGCCCTAACGTGGGCAAATCCACCCTCTTTAACCGACTCACCCAAACTCGCGCGGCCATCGTGAACGACACCAGCGGCACCACGCGCGACCGCCAGTATGGCATGATGGAGTGGGGAGGCTTGGAAATGAGCGTGGTCGACACCGGCGGTTGGGTCGTCAATAGCGAAGACATCTTCGAAGAGGAGATCAATAAGCAGGTGCACCTCGCCATTGAGGAGGCCGACGTGATTCTCTTTGTGGTCGACATCAAAAACGGCATCACCGACCTCGACGACCACGTGGCCGACATCTTGCGGCGCAGCAACAAACCCGTGATTGTGGTAGCCAATAAGGACGACAACCACGAGAGCGTCTATGCCGAGGCCGAGTTTTATGCCCTCGGACTTGGGCAACCCTTCTCCATTTCGGCCATGAACGGCTCAGGCACAGGCGATTTGCTCGACGAGGTGGTGGCACGCATGCCCGCCAAGCCCCACGAAGAGGAGCTCGACGACCTGCCTCGCTTTGCCATCGTGGGCCGCCCCAATGCCGGTAAGTCGAGCCTCATCAATTCGCTCATGGACGAGGAGCGCAACATCGTCACCGACATCGCCGGCACCACGCGCGACAGCATCTACTCGCGCTACAACAAGTTCGGCTTCGACTTCTACCTCGTCGACACAGCCGGCATTCGCAAGAAAAACAAGGTGGACGAGGACATTGAGTACTACTCGGTGCTGCGCAGCATCCGAGCCATCGAGAACAGCGACGTGTGCATCCTCATCGTCGACGCCACACGTGGCATCGAGGCGCAAGACGTCAACATCTTCTCCATCATTCAGAAAAACCGCAAAGGACTTGTGGTGCTCGTCAACAAGTGGGACATCGTGGCCGAAAAGCACCAGCGGGCCATCGACACCATGGAGCAGGCCATTCGGGCACGGCTCGCGCCTTTCACCGATTTTCCCATCATCTTTGGGTCGGCACTCACCAAGCAGCGCATCTTCAAGGTGCTCGAAAGCGCCATCGCCGTGCACAAAAATCGCCAAATCACCATTTCCACCTCGCAGCTCAACAACGTTTTGCAGGCCGACATCACCGCCTTCCCCCCACCGGCCGTGAAAGGCAAATACGTCAAAATCAAATACATCACCCTGCTCAAGGGAGCCAAAGTGCCCACCTTTATCTTCTTCTGCAACTTGCCGCAGTGGGTACGCGACCCCTACAAGCGTTACCTCGAAAACAAAATACGCGAGCACTGGAACCTCACCGGCACCCCCGTCAACCTTTTCTTCCGCGAAAAATAACTCGTCCGGAAAGAATGCGCACAGGTGCCCTAAATTGAAAAAACTACTGGTGGAGCATCTCCGGCACACCACCAGAGGATTCTCATCTCCCCGCGCGACGACCTCATGGTCTTGCGTGGGGTTTTAGTTTGAATTGACGCTCGTTCCCGCCCCACCGATGCCCGCCCGCGCCGCGAGGGTTGCGGCTGGTGAAACGAGCGGCGCATCAAAAATGAATTTTTAATTACTTTTTCCGCCAGAATCACATCGTTTCAGAAAAACTTACTATCTTTGTCCCCAAATAGGCTTACTATCGACATATTCACTTAAAAACCATAATTATTAACCAAACACATTCATTATGAAGAAATTTTTCTCCTTACTGATGATGGCCCTGCTCACCACAGTCATGTGGGCAGGCGAAGTGACGTTCGATGCATCCGTCGATAAATCGGGCAACACTACAGCCGGTGCGCAAACGCTCACCAAAGAGGGCATCACGATTAATCTGACCAACGGCACGCTGAACGACGCACAATATCGCTGCTATGCAAATGCGTCGTGGACAATTTCGTCCTCGGTTGGCAACATCACAAAAATCGTTTTCACCTGCACTGCCTCAGGCACCACAAAGTATGGCCCCGGCTGCCAAAAAACAGATGCTGGTTACACTTATTCTGGCACTACGGGAACATGGGAAGGCGACGCGTCTGAAGTCACATTCACATCTACCGGTTCGCAAGTGCGCGCCACTAAGATTGTGGTGACCTACACCGAAGCTCAAGAAGGCGATGTGGTTGCTCCAGTCATTACGCTTGACCCTGCCGATGGCCCTTACTATGAGGGAAGCACGGTCACTGCCACTCTCACTTGCGAAACCGAAGGCGCAGCCATCCAATACGCCCTCAACGACGGCGATTTCCAAGCCTACACAGACCCTGTGGCTTTGACCGAAACCACTAAAATTTCGGCCAAGGCTGTGCTGGGCGACAAAGAAAGCAGCGTGGTCAGCAAGACCGTTACTTTCAAAGAGGCTGCCAAGACCATCGCAACCATCGCCGAACTGAAAGAACTGGGCAAAGGCACCGAGTTCACTTATACCGGCAATGCCGTTGTAACCTATTTCAACAGCACGTACAACAACTACCTTTGGGTGAAAGATGAAACGGGCGCAACCCTGATTTATCAGTCAGGAAAAACTTTCCCGCAAGGAACAGTGCTGGCTTCGGGCTGGAGCGGAAAAATTGATGTCTATAAAGGTCTTACAGAGATCGTGAGCGTTGCCGGCCTTGAAGCTACCGAAGACACACAAACAATCACTCCCAAAGAAATCACCACCGACGACGTGACCGCAGCCAACCAAGCTGTTTTCGCCGTGATTCGCGGTGCCACCATCAGCGGTGTGAGTGGCATGAACTTCAAAATCAATGAAACTGTTGCTGGTTACAAGCGTTACTCAAGTGTAACTATCCCCACCGATGTCGAAGGTAAAACCTTTGATATTACAGGTATTATAAGTGTTTTCAACAATCCTCAATTCATCCCCACTGAAATCGTTGAAGTTGTGGAGGAGAAGCCGGTGGTCATCACCTTTGACCCCGCTGCCGGCACCTACACTGGCAAGCAGACGGTGAAAATCAACGTGGAGAACACCGTGGGCGACTACATCATCTCTTATAAGATCAACGACGGCCAAGAGCAAGACTATGACGAGCAAGCCGGTATCGAAGTGGCCGAAAGCCTCACCATCACCGCCTATGTGCTCGACAGCCGCGAGAACGAAGAAGTGTTTGAGGCCAGCGCAGCCTATGTGATTGAGGCTCCCAAGCCCATCAACATCACTTTCGACCCCGCCGCAGGTACCTACACCGAGGCACAGATTGTGAAGATCAACGTGGAGAACTTGCCCGAGGGCGCAGTGCTGAAATACTCGCTCATCGATAGCGAAGAGGAAGAGTTCATCGTCAACAACGAAACCTACTCTGAAAACGGCGTGAACGTGGAAGTGAGCGCAGTTCTCATGGCCAACGTGTACGACGCAGCCGGCACGCTCATCAAATATGACGAGGCCGAGTATGTGATCGAGAAGAAAGAGCCCGTTGTGCTCGACGGCATGATCGTCTTCAACGACCTCGATGCCGCACAAGACGGCAGCGCCGTTCTGAGCGCCACCAAGATTCTCGACAAGATTGAGAAGGGTGCCGAGTATGTGAGCAACGTGACCGAGAGTGCCTACGTATACGATGGCCTCAACGGCTTGAAGTTCAGCTCAAGCTCGAAGAACGGCAACGTCACCTTCGCTCTGACCAACAAGTGGCTGGCCAAGAAAGTGACCGTGATTGCACGCAACTGGAAAGAGAGCGAAACCGCTACTCTGACCATCAATGGCGGCGAGGCACAGCAACTCGCAACCGACTGGGCCGTGTACACCCTTGACCTCGGCGAGAATGGCGAGGAAATCAGTGAAATCAAGCTCAACGTCACCAAGCGCGCTTATGTGAAGGTCATCAACATCGAGGGCGAAGAAATCATCCCCACTCCCGTCATCACCGTCACCCCCGACTTCGGTGAATATGAGGGCACTCAGGTTGTGACCGTGGCTGTGGAGAACAAGCCCGTGGACAGCAAGCTTTACTACACCTTCGTTGAGGCTGAGGCCGAAGCCAACGCCATGCTCAATGCCGATGACGAAATCGAGTATAACGAAGAAACCGGTATCGAAGTTAGCAAGAGCGGCTTGCTCACCATCATTCTACGCAATGTGGCCGGCGAAGAACTCGCCAGCATCGAGGGCAACTACACCATCAAGAACACCAGCACAGCCGTTGAGGGCATCAACGCCGGCAAGGCTATGAAGAGCGTGCGCTACATCAACGTGGCCGGCCAGCAGAGCAACACCGCCTTCACAGGCGTGAACATCGTGGTCGTGAACTACGAGGATGGCACGAAGGCTATCACCAAAGTGGTGAAATAATCCATTTCACACATTCATTACCGAAGAGGCTCGCCGGCAACTTGGCGGGCCTTCTTCTTTTTGGCCGCGCCACATCGCGCCACAGCCCCGTTTTCGATTTGCACAAGTGGCAAGGATGTTGTAACTTTGCACCTCCGTGGCTATGAAGCAAATCGTGCGCAATATGGCCTATCACACCTTGCGCGTGCTGTGGTTCGCGCTGTCGCTGCTGCCCATGTGGTTTCACTACCTCATGGCCGATGTCCTCTATGTGCTCGTGGCCCATGTGCTGCGCTACCGCCGCCGGGTGGTGATGAAAAACCTGCGCAACGCCTTTCCCGAAATGAGCGAGCGCGAGCGGCTGCGCACGGCACACGGCTTCTACCGCTTCTTTTGCGACTACATTGCCGAAACCATCAAGTTCACCACCATGCGGCCCGCCAACATTGCCCGCCGCATGCAGTTTCGCAACGTGCATATCATGAACGATGCCATGTCCCGCGGCCAGAGCGTGGCACTCATGCTGGGCCACTATGGCAACTGGGAGTGGATCACCGCCCTCTACGACCACATGACCACACCGGGCTGCGCCTTTGGCCACATCTACCACCCGCTCGAAAACAAAGTGATGGACCGCCTTTTCCTCTCGGTGCGCAACCGCATGGGCTCGCAAAGCATTCCCATGAAAGAAACCCTGCGCTTCATCGTGCAGGCCGAGCGCGAGGGAAAACCCTGCGCCATTGGCTACATCAGCGACCAAGTGCCCCAGTGGCAAAACATTCACCACTGGCTCACTTTCCTGCATCAAGACACCCCCGTCTTCACCGGCGTGGAGCGCATTGCCATCGCCCACAATCAGGCCGTCATCTATGCCGACATCGAGCGCACCCGCCGCGGGCACTATGTGGCCACGCTGCGCCTCATCACCGACGAGCCCAAGACAATGCCTCGCCACGGCATTGTGGAAACCTATTTCAAGATGCTCGAAACCACCATTCGCCGCGACCCGCGCTACTGGCTGTGGAGCCACAACCGCTGGAAGCGCACCCACGAGGAATTTGACCGCCGTTTTGAAGTGAGAGGCGGGCGTGTGGTAGAGCGTCACGAGCCGGTTGCGGCCGGTCAAAGCAACGACTAAAACATTTTTCGCATCATGATAACTCTCAATCACCTTCCCGCACAGGCTTTCATTGAGCCTGCCACCCTCACCCGCGTGACCCAACTCGTCCAGCCTGCCTTGCACACCCTTGAGCAAGGCACCGGAGCCGGCAACGATTTCCTCGGCTGGCAGCACTTGCCATCGGGCATCACCGGCGACCAGCTCGCCCACATCGAGCGCACCGCCGCGCTGCTGCGCACCGGGTGCGAATTCGTGGTGGCCGTGGGCATAGGCGGCAGCTATCTCGGAGCCAAAGCCGTGATAGAAGCGCTGAGCGACAATTTTGCCGCTTACAAACCTGCCGCCGGAGCGCGTGTGCTCTTTGCGGGCAACAACATCTCTGAAGACTACCTTGCCCAGCTCATGCAGCTGCTCGCCGGCAAGCGGTTTGGCATTATCGTCATCAGCAAGAGCGGCACCACCACCGAGCCGGCCATCGCCTTCCGGCTGCTCAAAGAACAGCTTGAGCGCGAGCAAGGTCGCGAATGGGCCGCACAGCACATCGTAGCCGTGACCGATGCCCGCCGTGGAGCCTTGCGCACCCTTGCCGACCGTGAAGGCTATGTGACCTATGTGATTCCCGACGACGTGGGCGGCCGCTTCTCGGTGCTCACTCCGGTGGGATTGCTCCCCATTGCCGTGGCGGGCTTCGACATCCGCGCCCTCGTGCGTGGTGCCGTTGAGGTCGAAACCGCGCAGCCCGAAATGGTGCGCACCTATGCCATCATGCGCAACGCCCTGTATCAATCGGGCAAAAAAATTGAGATTCTGGTGAACTTCGACCCACGCCTCCACTTCTTGGCCGAGTGGTGGAAACAGCTCTATGGCGAGAGCGAGGGCAAGGACGGACTGGGAATATTCCCGGCCAGCGTGGACTTCACCACCGACCTGCACTCCATGGGCCAGTGGATTCAGGACGGCGAGCGCACCATCTTTGAAACCGTGGTGAGCCTTGCCACCCCGCACGAGAATCTGACCATCCCGCACGACGAGGAAGACCTCGACGGCCTGAACTACATTGCCGGCAAACGCATCGATGAGGTGAACAAGATGGCCGAACTGGGCACACGGCTGGCGCACCTCGACGGCGGCGTGCCCTGCAGGGTGATAGGCGTGCCGCGACTCGACGAGGAGCCTTTGGGCCAACTCATCTATTTCTTTGAGAAAGCCTGTGGCCTGAGCGGCTACATGCTGGGGGTGAACCCCTTTAACCAACCTGGGGTGGAGGCCTACAAGAAAAACATGTTTGCCCTGCTGCAAAAGCCCGGCTACGAAGAGCTCTCGGCCACTTTGCGTGCCAAAATGGAACCCTGACGCTCATAAAGCCAGCCTTTGCCGGCGCGTTCGCCGGGCCGAGTGTGAAATGTGCAGCCATGCAAAGTTGCGCTCGTTGATGAGCTGGTCATAGGGCAAATTCATCAGCACCAGCAGGTCATACAACCTGCGGTTACCCTCACGGCTGCCGGTGGTCACATCGGCAGCCTCTCCTTTCATGTGCTGGCTATAGGCTGTCCCGCCCACGGCGGCATTGAGCCGCGGGCAACGATAGCCGCTGGTGACTGTGATGGCTCGACCCCACGCCTCGCGCAAGGGGTCGAGCACTTGTTCCACCAGTCGTGTGAGAGCATTTTGGGCTTCGGGTGGCGGAGTGTTGTCGATGCCCAGCCGGCGAGCGGTGGGGCTTTGTGTGAATTCGTGCATTGTGAAGTGTTTCATGGTCATTTACTGTTAATGAGATAAAGTTTGTCGTTTCGGTTAATGGGTGGCAACAGGCGCGGTGGCTCCTCGCCCATCACCATCAAGGCAATGGCGCGAGTCATCACCAAGTCGTCGTGATGCCCGGCCTGCGCCTCAAAGCGCGCGCCATGTGTTTCATAGGTGGTCATCTCGTCCACCGTCATGCCGTCGCGTTCCACATAGGCATGGTCGCGCACGGCCGAGATGAGCCGCTGAATGCACTCGCGCTTGGTTTCGCGGTTGGTGTGAAAGCCCGGCTTCTCCCCACCGGTCTTGCTCTTGCGCCTATACATGTTCTTATAGTGCCTGTCAAGCACATTGAGGATGTATTCGCCCCCATCGGGTTCGCTCATTTCGCGCTCGAGCGAATTGCTCTCAATCACCAGCAAGGCGTGCTTGTAATAGGTGGCGATTTGCGCCGCCTTCCAGCCCAAAAGGTCGTGGTCGATGTGCCCTCGCCACTGCGCCACCACTTCGGGCTTGGTAAGCGGCGTGTCGGGGCGTTTCATCACCAAGATGACGCTCCAGTCGCTCAGTGGGCTGCGTCCTCCCACATCCACCACGACCAGATAGGAGTCGGGGGTGGTGGCATCAGGGTGCTGCCACACCTGCAAGGCCCCACTCGCTTGCGGCACGAAGCGCACATGGCGCAATGTTTTGTAGTCGGCCTCCACATCGCCACGCTCAAGGCATGCGCGGCAATCGAGCCGCAGAGTCCGCAGCTGCAAGGCATCGAAAACGGCACAGCCAGTGTTGCTGAAGGCTTCCACATCGGTGGTGGGAAATTCTTCCATCATTTGTGCATGGGTGGCATATTCCTTGCGCTTGTGGTGATACCAATTAATCATTTCAAGCGTGCACCCCATTTGCCACAAGCGGTGTTCATAGTCGTCCATCGCGCTCCACAAGGCCGCCGCGTCGGCCACCGCACGCCGATAAATCTCAATCTCAAACCACGGCACAAACACCGCCTTCTTGTCGCTCTGCCCGCCGGCGGCCCGCAACCACTCGGTGTGAAAGTAATTGCCCACACCGTTGGCCGTGGATTCAAGCACCACCACCGTGCCGGGCGCATTGAGCACCGTGCCGCACACCGAGCGAATCACATCGGCCGGGTCGTGCACGTTGCCCTCGGCCCAAAAAGCCACTTCGGTGAGGTGGGCCATGGCAAGGTTATAACCACGGGCAGCATCCTCGCTGCGGCTCGACGCCGCAATCACAAGGCAGTCGCGTGCGGCCAGCTGCTGCACTTCGCGCGAACCTTCATAGTTGGAAAACGAGAATTTCTCGCCTTCGGGCCACAGATGCTCCGGATAATGCCGCAAGAGCTTGCTGTACATTTGCTTGATGGCTCGTGAAGTGTTCTGCCTGTGACCGCAGATGAGGCTGTTCCACCCCGTGCGCCGGGTGAGCTGAATCCAAGCCATGTAGAGCTGCACAAGCGTGCTGCCGCCCCACTGCCGGGCTTTGAGCAGAATCACGCGCACCGGCTCACCCGCCATGCGCTGTCCCTCCATCACAGCCAGCAGCCTGCGCTGGGGAGCGTTGAGGCGCAGGCGCACATCGCGAGCCGTGACCTTGTCCTTTATCATGGCACACGTCGCCGCCCAATATTCAAAATCATAACTGCATCGCAGTCGTTCACGCTCGGCGGGCGGCAAGGTTTCATAGTCGGGGTGCTCGCGCAGCAAGGCCTCCGGCACAAGCGCGCCGAGGCAGGCCACACGCCGGCAATGGGGTCGTAGGGCTCCTGCAAAGCGGCGTTGCGCCGCTCGTTTTCTTCAATGATTCGTTTCATGTTTGTGTTTTCCATAGTGCAATGATTTTTTTCCCGCAAAATTAGCGTGTCGCGGTGCGCTGCGCTACCCCGTCTTATCACAGCCCGCACAACTATTTTTAATACCCGCACCCATACAGGTTTGGCCGGAATGTCGTAACTTTGTGGCCTAAAACGTTTACGGCTATGATGAAAGAAAACATTATCAAGATATTTGAGAAAAGTTTTATCGACAACTGGGAACTGCCCGCACTGAGCGACTACAACGAGGGCACCACACTCACCTATGGCGAATTTGCCGAGCGCATCGCCATGCTGCACCTGCTGTATGAGTGCTGCGGCATCAAGCCCGGCGACAAGGTGGCTCTCATTGGCAAGAACACACCGGCATGGGTCACCGTCTTCATGGGCACCATCACCTATGGAGCCGTGATCGTGCCCATCTTGCAAGAGTTCAATCCCACCGATGCCCAGCACATCATCAATCACAGCGAAGCGCAGCTGCTCTTCACAAGCAAAGCCATTTGGGACGCGCTCGACTTTGACCAGCTCTTCAAGATTCGCGCCGCCATTTCGCTCGACAACAACCAGCTGCTGGCCGAAAAAGACGGCAGCACGGTGGGCAAATGCCTCTATGGGCTGACGGCGGAATTCAAACAAACCTACCCCAACGGATTCTATCGCAACGACATTCGTTATACCGACCGCGACGGCAGCCAGCTCATGGAGCTGAACTACACCAGCGGCACCACAGGTTTCAGCAAGGGCGTGATGATTACGGGCAACAACCTGTGTGGCAACGTGGTGTATGGCATCAATTCGGGTCTGCACTATCGCGGGTCGCGATGCTTGTCGTTCTTGCCGCTGGCCCATGCCTATGGCTGTGCCTTCGACATGCTCACCCCGCTGGCCGTGGGCAGCCACATCACCCTGCTGGGACGCATTCCCTCGCCAAAAATCTTGGTCAAGGCGCTGGGCGAGATCAAGCCCAACCTCGTGATTTGTGTGCCACTCATCCTCGAAAAGATTTATAGCAAGATGATTGTGCCCATGATTAGCCGCGGCATGCTGCGTTGGGCACTGGCCGTGCCTTTCCTCGACAACCGCATCTATTCCCAAATTCGCAAGAAACTCATTGAAGCCTTTGGCGGTGAATTTGAGGAAATCATCGTGGGCGGCGCACCCTTTAACGCCGAGGTGGAAGATTTCCTCTACAAAATCAAGTTCCCCTTCACGGTGGGCTACGGCATGACCGAGTGCGCTCCGCTGGTGAGCCACACCCCATGGCGTGAATTTGTGCCCCACAGCGCGGGCCGCGTGCTGCCCGGCATCATGGAGTGCAAGATTTTGAGCGACGACCCTGAGAATGTGCCCGGAGAAATTTGCGTGCGTGGCGAGAACGTCATGATGGGCTACTTCCACAACAGTGAGGCCACCGACAAGGTGCTGCACGACGACGGGTGGCTGCACACGGGCGACATGGGCACCCTGAGCGCCGACGGCACCATCTTCATCAAAGGCCGACTCAAAACCATGCTCTTGGGCAGCAATGGCCAGAACATCTATCCGGAGGAAATCGAAGCCAAGCTCAACAATATGCTCTATGTGAGCGAGAGCCTTGTGGTGGAGCGAGAAGGCAAGCTGGTGGCACTCGTATACCCCGATTATGAGGCGATGGATCAGCTGGGCGTGACACGCGATCAGCTGCCCGAACTGATGGAAAATATCCGCGTTGAGCTTAACAAACTGGTGGCTCCCTACGAGCGAATTGCCAAAATTCAGCTCATCGCCACCGAATTTGAAAAAACACCCAAGCGCAGCATAAAACGCTATTTATACAGCAATTAAGGACTGGGGTTGTGGTGTTTTTGTCCTCAAATTGGCGGAATGGAACAGTTTTGTAAACATTATTTAACTTTTCAAGGATTAAACCCGCAGCAAAAACAATAACGCACTAACAATCAATCGTTTAATTGTTTTTCACTGTCCGGTTTTCCCTGAAAAAAGGTGTTTTTGGAATGCACGAACCAAAAAAAAAACGAAAAAAAGTTTGCATATAAAAAAATTGATATAATTTTGCAGCGTTTTTCGAAACCACCAAACTTCGAATACACTTATAATTAAATAAATTTGTTTTTATTGTTTTAATTTTCAAAAGAAATGAAAAAGTTAGTTTTGTTACTTGCTGTTGTTTTTAGCGTATCTCTGATTTCTTGCCAGGGCCAAGCCGATCAGGCTGCTGAGGCTGTTGACAGCGTTGCCACTGAGGCTGTTGAGGCTATCGATAGCGCCGCTACCGAAGCTGCTGATAGCGCAGTTGCTGCTGTTGAGGAAGTTGTTGACAGCGCTAAGGCTGCTGTTGAGGCTGCTAAATAATTTAGCACAGAGCAACAACACTCGAAACAACACAAACACGAAAGAGTTTGGGGCTGTTCCACTCGCTGAGAGTCGAACAGCTTTTTTATTTTCCCATCCCAACCGCCTCCTGCGTTGTGCCCACCATAGGGAGGTTACGCCGGCCTTAAAGCAGATGTGCCATTCCTCCTATTCTTTTTTGCCGCCATCTCTCATGCGACCGGCAGCGACGGTTGCCGCAGCCTAAAAGTCACCATCTGAATGATTTTTAAGCATAATGTGCAAAAAAATTTGGTGGGTAATAAAAAAAGACGTACCTTTGCACCGCAAAAACGGAGATTCGCTAGCTCAGCTGGCAGAGCACAACACTTTTAATGTTGGGGTCCTGGGTTCGAATCCCAGGCGGATCACCAAAAAACGGAGCCTGCACCACGCTTGTGATGCAGGCTTCACTGTTTTTTCGCGCCGCGCTCAGCAGCGACTATTCAGCCACACGCTTGGAATCGTTGACTTAAAAACTTCACCTTGCCTCCCACCAGACCAACATCAGATGCTATGATGTGGCAATCCTAATTGGCATAAGTGCGCATTGTAGGGTTAATCCTTTATGTAAAACCTGCGCATTATAGTTAAATTTGTTGATTTCACACTTGCGCATTATAAATTTAATATGTACTTTTGTGCTGTATTATAATTAATATAATGTTGTATGATTTTTAAGCGCAAAATTTATCGCCGACTTCTTGACTGGAAGGCCAACAGCTCGGGCAGCAAGGCTCTTTTAGTGGAGGGAGCCAGACGAATCGGGAAGTCCACCATTGTGGAGGAATTTGCCAAAAACGAATACAAGTCCTACATTCTCATCGATTTCAATACAACGAGTGATGTGGTTAAGTCGGCATTTAACAATTATATGACCGACCTCGACACGTTTTTCTTGATTCTATCTTCAGAATACCACGTCACATTATTTCGAAGAGAGTCCATCATCGTTTTTGACGAGGTTCAGCAATTCCCCAAGGCCCGGCAAGCGGTCAAATATCTTGTTGCCGACGGTCGTTACGATTATATCGAAACAGGTTCTTTAATCTCCATCAAGGAGAAGGTAAAAGACATCACCATCCCTTCTGAAGAGAGGAAAATATCTATGTATCCCATGGATTTTGAAGAATTTGGGTGGGCTTTGGGCGAGAACAAGATGATGGAGTATATTCGCAAGTGTTTTGAAGACAAAAATCCTCTTGAGCAAAATCTGCATGCTAAGGCCATGCTCTTGTTTCGCCAATATATGATTGTTGGGGGCATGCCCAAAAGTGTGGCGGCATACATTGAGAATGACCGCAGTTTTGAAAAAGCCGATATCGAAAAACGCGACATCTTGGCCCTATATCGCAACGACATCATGAAAATCAACTCCGGTTATCGCTCTAATGTTCTCGCCATTTTTGACCAAATCCCGGCTTTTCTGTCGAAATCAGAGCGCAGAGTGGTGATGGGGAGAATTGAAAAGGGAGCAACCTTTCCAAAATACCACGACACCTTCTTTTGGCTGGCCGATTCGATGATAGTGAATGAGTGCTTTAATTGTTCTGACCCAAATGTTGGATTGTCGTTGAATGAAGACCGCACTTATGTCAAGTGTTATATGGGCGACACCGGGCTCTTGGTGAGCCATGCATTTGATGAAAAAGAAATCGTAGATAATGAGCTGTATAAAGAAATGCTTTTCGGGAAACTATCCACCAACGAAGGCATGCTTTATGAGAATGCTATCGCGCAAATGCTCGTCGCGGCAGGACACAAATTGTATTTCTACACGCGATACAACTTGGAGAAACACAGAAATGATATTGAGATAGACTTTATTTTATCCAATAACAGCAAGCTTAAATACAAAATCTATCCCATTGAAGTCAAGTCGGCCGATCGTTACACCACAACTTCACTCTCCCGTTTTGCCGACACATTTCGTGAACGCATCGGGTGCAGCTATGTAATTCATCCCAAGAATCTCAAAGTTGAAAACAAAGTGGTATATATCCCGGCATACATGGCTTTTTGTTTATAACCAAGCCTTGATGGGACTATCAAAAAACGGAGCCTGCACCACGCTTGTGATGCAGGCTTCACTGTTTTTTCGCACCGCGCTCAGCAGCGACTATTCAGCCACAAGGCGGCAAATCTCAATGATGGTGCGCATGGCCTTCTCCATCGAGGGGATTGGCACATACTCATAGCGGCCGTGCATGTTCATGCCGCCGGCAAAGATGTTGGGGCAAGGCAATCCCTTGAACGAAAGCTGCGCCCCATCGGTGCCGCCGCGAATGGGTTGCACCTTCACCACCACACCGGCACGCTCCATGGCTTTCTTGGCCACGTCGATGACGTGCATCACCGGCTCAATCTTCTCGCGCATATTGCGATACTGCTCTTTGATTTCCACAGTGGCGCAGCCCGGGAATTGCTCATTGATGGCATCGCACCACTGCTGCATCTGCTCCTTGCGGGTGGCGAAACGCTCGCCATCGTGGTCGCGAATGATGAAGCTGAGGGTGGTTTCTTCCACATTGCCCTTGATGCCCGTGAGGTGGAAAAATCCCTCATAACCCTCGGTGCGCTCGGGCACTTCGTCTTGCGGCATCATGGCAAGGAAACGCATGGCCACGCGCTGCGAGTTCACCATCTTGTCCTTGGCCGTGCCCGGATGCACGTTGCGGCCTTTGAAGGTGACCTTAGCGCCGGCGGCGTTGAAGTTCTCATACTCCAGCTCGCCCACTGCACCGCCGTCCATCGTGTAGGCCCAATCGGCACCAAACTTCTCCACATCGAAGTGGTGAGCGCCCATGCCAATCTCCTCGTCGGGGTTAAAGCCCACGCGAATCTTACCGTGCTTCACCTCCGGATGCTCCTGCAACCACTGCACGGCGGCAAGAATCTCGGCAATGCCGGCCTTGTCGTCGGCGCCAAGCAGCGTGGTGCCGTCGGTAACGATGAGTTGCTGGCCCACATAATCGTTCATCTCGGGAAACTCGGCGGGGTCGAGCACGATGCCCTGCTCCTCGTTGAGAGTGATGGTGCCCCCCTCATATTGCACAATGAGCGGATTCACTCCGTCGCCACTCATATCGGGGGCGGTGTCCATATGGGCAATGAATCCTATGGTGGGCACCGGCTCGTCGGTATTGGCCGGCAAGGTCGCATACAGGTAGCCCAACTCATCGAGCGAGATTTCGCTCAGACCCATGTCGCGCAACTCCTGTTCGAGTGCTTTAGCAAACACCATCTGCCCGGGCGTGGAGGGCGTGGTGCCGGTGAGTTCGTCGCTCTGTGTGCCGAACTTCACATAATTGAGAAATCTTTCTACCAGTGTCATGTTTGGAATTTGGAAATATATTTTCGTTAATGGATATACACATGCAAATGTACGCATTTTTTTCATCAAAACCTATCTTTTGCCCGCCTTTTCACCTGCCCGTGTCCCTTTTCGGGGTCAAAGCCATCTTTTTGTGGGCAAGATTTAGTAACTTTGCTATCTGGATGAACTATCTTTCACACAAGAGCGATGCGATTTGACTGGCAACGGTGGAAACTGCCCGCACTCACGGCAACGTGGGCGATGCTGCTCATTGTGGTGGGCATTTTGCCGGCAAGGCAGTGTGTGCGGCCCACCGTCACACCCGCCGGCAATCACAGTGCCCACGAGCTGCAACACGTGGCCTCGCCCGGGGGCGAGGCGTGCGTCGTGGTTCCCTACACAGGTTTCAGCATCCTGTTTCGCCCCGACTGGCACATGGCGCGTTGTGCGACCTATGAGCTGACGGCCGGCGAAACGCTGGGAGAACTGCAACGCGAGCAGTCGTTTGCCACCGATGCCCAAGTGCCGGGCTGCGCCAACGCCAACGCGGTGGCCGGCAGCGGCTTCGACCGGGGTCACTTGGTGCCGGCCGGCGATTTGCGCTGGGACTCCATCGCCATGCGCGAATCATTCTTGATGACCAACGTGTGTCCGCAAAACCGGGCGCTCAACAAGGGTGGCTGGAGCCGCCTTGAGGAGAAACTGCGGGAATGGGCGCGGCGCGACACCGCCATCATCGTCATCACCGGCCCTGTGGTGAGTTCGCCCCTGCGACGCACGGCAGGTGGCATGGTCATCCCCAATGCCTTTTTCAAGGTGGTGCTGGCCCACAAAGTTCGCCCCATGCGAGCCATCGCTTTCGTCTATCCCAATGAGGCGGCCGACGGCCCTTTGGTCGACTATGCGGTGACGGTCGACTCGGTGGAGCGCCTGTCGGGGCTGCGTTTCTTCATGTGTTTGCCTCAAAATGAGCGACAACGGTTAGCGACCCGCTGCGACCTCGACCCGTGGCTGCGCTCGCAAGCAGCGCGCTAACGCCTACATGAGCTTCGCACTCGGAAAACCTCAAGTAAACTTGGCTTTTCGCTCGTTTATTCGCCGTAACGTTGGCTTCGCCGAAGTTACTCGCACTCGGAAAACCTCAAGTAAACTTGGCTTTTCGCTCGTTTATTCGTAACTTTGTGGGGTGCTTAACTTGAAGCAACCTGACTATTTACTTACCAGAACACTCATTTATAACAAAAATAAAGATTATGTTTAGCAAAGAAACCTATGTGAACCGCCGCCGCCGGCTCATGGAGCTGGTGGGCGAGGGCGTGATTGTGCTCTTCGGCAACAACGAGTCGCCCAACAACTACCCCAATAACGGTTATTACCCTTTCCGTCAGGATTCATCGTTTCTCTATTACTTCGGCCAAAACCGCGATGGGCTGGTGGGCGTGGTTGACGTGGACAACGGCACCGAAACCCTTGTGGGCAACGACATCGACATCGAAGATATCGTGTGGTATGGTTCGGTGGATAGCGTGGCCGACATGGCCGCGCAGGTGGGAGTGGCTCATAGCGCCCCCATGGCCCAGCTGGCTCAAATCTGCACCGAGGCCACCCGTGCCGGACGCACCATTCACTTCTTGCCTCCCTATCGCCACGACATCATGATTCAAATCATGGACTTGCTGGGCATCCACCCCAGCCAGCAACGCAAGCAGGCTTCGCACAAACTGCGCATGGCCGTGATTGAGATGCGCTCGCGCAAAGAGCCGCAAGAAATCGAGGAGATGGAACGCGCCGCCCACATCGGCTACCTGATGCACACCACCGCCATGCGCCTCGTGAAACCCGGCGTGACCGAGAAATACATTGGGGGGCAGGTTGATGGCATCGCCCACAGCTATGGCGCGCAGGTGAGTTTTCCCACTATCTTTTCGCAGCACGGCGAAATCATGCACGGCAACCCCTCGCTGGCCGTGCTTGAAAGCGGACGACTCGCCTTGTGCGATGCCGGAGCCGAAACGGTGAACAACTATTGCAGCGACAACACGCGCACGATGCCCGTGAGCGGCAAGTTCACGCAGCGTCAGCGCGACATCTACGATATCGTGGTCGATTGCCACGACCTTGCCCTGCAAGTGGCCAAGCCGGGCGTGAAATATATGGATGTGCACTTTGCCGTGTGTCGCCTCATGGCCGAGCGACTCAAAGATTTGGGGCTCATGCGCGGCAACGTGGACGACGCGGTGGCCGCCGGCGCACACGCCATGTTCTTGCCTCACGGGCTCGGACACATGATGGGCATGGATGTGCACGACATGGAGGGGCTTGACCAAATCTATGTGGGCTTCAACGAAGAAACCCGCCCCAATCTGGAGCAATTCGGCACCAACTGCCTGCGCATGGGCCGACGGCTGCAAGAGGGCTTTGTGGTGACCGATGAGCCGGGCATCTATTTCATTCCGGCTCTTATCGACGACTGGCGGCGCAATGGCCACTGCGCCGAGTGGCTCAACTTTGACCTGCTGGAAACCTACAAAGACTTTGGCGGTATCCGCATCGAGGACGACCTGCTCATCACAGCCGATGGCTGCCGCTTCCTCGGCGAAGAGCGCATTCCTTATCATGCCGGCGATGTAGAAGCCTTCATGGCGCAGAACTAAAGGCCATCCCTAAAAGCACGCTTCAGGCCGGCAATCTTTTTTGCCGGCCTGAGTTGTTTCTCTCTGCAAGCCTTAAAGCAAGGTGAGCACCGTGGTGTGAGGTTCGGTGATGAGCCGGGCGGCCTCACGCACCTGTTCGGGCGTGACGGCCATCACACGCTCGGTCATCTCGCGCAGTGAGCTCACATGGTTGTAGTAGAGCATACTCCGGCCGGCGTGCATCGCCAGCCACTCGGTGCTATCGGCTGCCAGCAGCAGTTGGCCGCAATATTGCCGTTTGGCGGCATCGAGCCGCCGGGCAGGCAGTGCATGCTCGGCAAGGTCGTGCGTAATGCGGTGAATAATGCGCAGACTGGCATCCACATGCTTGTGGTCGCACCCCAAGTATATTTCAAGCAATCCGCAGTCGTTCATCAAGCTCAGCGACGACTCCACGGTGTAAACGTAGCCGCGCCGTTCGCGCAACTGCATGTTGAGCAGCGAGTTCATGCCCGGGCCGGCCAGCAAATTGTTGAGCAGCGAGAGGGCGAAGCGCGCCTCGTGGTGCATTCCCGGCACACGGGCACCCACCATCGTGTGAGCCTGATGCAGCTGCATGTCAGTGGCTTCACGCCGAGGAGCCAGCAAAGCCGGAGCCAGCCGCCGGTGGCGATGCGGCACGGCGGGCATGTCGCCCAAGAAATGCTCGGCCATGCGCATGACACGAGCCGCGGCAGCGTTGCCCACTACAAACAACACCATGTTTTCGGGCACATAGTGCGTGCGCAAAAACTCGGCGCAGTCTTGAGCCTGCGTGTCGTGCAGATGGGCCGTTGTGCCCAGCACATTGTGGCCCGGGCCACTGCCGGCAAACACGAGGTCTTCAAAATCGTCGGCCACAGCATCGGCCGGCGAGTCGCGATAGCTGGCCACCTCTTCGAGCACCACATCGCGCTCACGCTCCACCTCATCGGCCGGAAAAACGGAGTTTCTCACCAAGTCGGCCAGCAGGTCGAGGGCACGCGCCAAATGCTGTGAGGGAAACACCGAGTAGAGCATCGTGTGCTCTTTGGTGGTGTAGGCGTTCAGCTCGCCGCCCACGCGCTCCATGCGGTTGCTGATGTGCCATGCTCGGCGATGGCGGGTGCCCTTAAAGAGCGTGTGCTCCACAAAATGAGCCAACCCGAAGTGACCTTGCGGGTCGTCGCGGCTGCCGGCCATCACGGCCAGTCCACACCACGTCACAGGGCCGGCCTTGGGCACCGTCACCACGCGCAACCCATTGGCAAGGGTTCCATATTGTGCTTCTTCCATATCTTTTTAGATGGGGGGATTACATGCGTGTGTCAACATGAAGGATTTGCTGCACGAGCATCATGTTGCGGATGTCGTCGCGGCGAATGTCCATGTCGTCATATTCACGGTTGGCACTGCGCAGGGTCACGAAAGCGGGGTCAGGATTGCGCCGCACATATTTGATGAGGCGATAATCATCGAGGGTCACCACATAAATCTGCCCCCAATAGATGTATTGCAGGTTGGTCAATTCGCGCAAGGCCACATAGTCGCCATTGCGAATCACGGGACTCATCGAGTCGCCGCTCACGCGCACAATGCGGCAATCGTTGCCCACGTCGGGCAAGTCAATCCAGCCCACTATTTGCTCATCGGTAAAGAGTTGTGCGCGAGGCATCGAGCCTGCCGTAACATCAATGTCGTAGACGGGCGTGGCATCCTTGCGCCGCGTGGGCAGCTCAGTCACCGTGCGGTCGGTCACAGGGGCGGTTTTGGCAAAAGGCAGGTCTGTGCCGTCGAGCAGCCATTGCTTCGACACGCCCATATTCACCACAAACCGGTTGATGAGCGAATCGCTCAGTGGCATGCGCCCATTAAGGTATTTCGACAAGTTGGAGGAATCCACATCAAGTTTCTGTGCCAAATCCACTTGACGAAGATGCAATTCGCTCATTAAAAACTTGATGCGCTCTATGATTTCTTTTTCGTTCTTCATAGCATATTCGGTTTTTGATGCATGATAGTGGATGTGATTTGCTTTACTTGTGCAGGCAAAATTACAACTTTAATTGTAATTAACCCAAATTTTATGCTCAAAAATCACAAAAAACAAAGGTCTTGACATGTCCATGCCAAGACCCCCAATACTAATAATTACTAATACTTGAAAACTATAATGCTCCTCAAGCCTTATGTCCCAAAAGGGACACAGTTGCTTTAAGTGTAACAAAACCGTTTCACAACGCCTCTGTTACTGGATGCAAAGATATAGCGATTTTGCGACTTGGCCAAATGCGTGAATACTAAAAATTGTAAAACAGCTCATTTTAGCGTAATTTAGGCAAGAAAAAATGACTTTTTTGCAAAAAATATCACAATTCAGGCCGATTTTCAATCCAAATTTATGGTTCTCGTTAGGGATACTCGTCCTGATGGCAAATGAGGTTGAGGCCGCTGTTGTGGTGGCGCATCGGAGATGCACCACCCGTCGCACAAATCGCAAATATATTTGGTTTTTCTCTCACCTTGCACTAACGTTGCCGTTATGCGGCGAAATTAGGCGGCACCTCAACAATAAAAATAAACGAGTTTATTTTGTATTGTTTTCGGTTTGCACTAATTTTGTTCCCTCAAATCATTCACGCATGGCACGCACCACCACACTCTATGTGAGCGATCTCGACGGCACTCTGCTCGATGCCAACTCTCAGCTCAGCCCTGAAAGCATCGCCACACTCAATCATCTCATCACCCGGCAGGGGGCACTGTTCACCGTGGCCACGGCACGCACACCCGCCACAGTGGTGCCCTTGCTGCAACAAGTGCGCACCACCCTACCCTTTGTGGTGATGGCAGGTGCAGCCATGTGGGACAACGCTTCGCGCACCCTGCTGCATGTGCAAAAAATTGACCCCGAAATTGAGCGCGCCATCGTGGCCATCTATGAGCGGCACGGCTTGCAACCGTTCATCTACCGGCAGCACGGTCATGTGCTGCACGCGCATCATGTGGGAGCCATGTCGGCATCAGAAGAAGCCTTCGTGGCGCAACGGCAAGGCTCACCCTACAAGCGATTCCTGCTCGACGCGCCGGCCTACGAACCCAGTCCCGACCCTGCCATGCTCATTTTCTCGATGAACGACTATGGCCGGCTGGAGCAGGTGTACCGCGAGGTGGTGGCCACCACTCCTTGCGAAGCCATGTTTTACCACGACATTTTCGACCCTCACGAGGGACTGCTCGAAATTTACAGGAAAGGTACTACCAAAGCCGCCGCCATCAGGCGGTTGGCCCAAGAGGTGGGCGCTACACGCATCGTGGCCTTTGGCGACAATCGCAACGATATTGCCATGCTGCAAGCGGCCGATGTGGCGGTGGCCGTAGAGAATGCCGTGCCCGAAGTGAAAGCTGTGGCACACAGCGTCATAGGCCCTAACACCGCACACAGCGTGGCACGCTACATCGAGCGTGACCTTGAAACTCAGGGGGAATAATCTTTTTCAGAAACGAAAGTCCGGTCAACTCATCACAGCGTCACGCGCTGCAAGTCATCGGGCACCACCACATGCCCCGCAAACACCGTGCGAGCCTCGGCGGCAAACCGCTGCGCCCGCGTGGCGAGGCCGGCATCCACCGTGTGGTAGAGAAGCAGGTTTTCCACTTGCAGCTCTTGTGCGGCTCGCGCGGCATCGAGCACCGTGCTGTGATGTTTTTCATAGGCTCGATGCTGCTCACGGTCGGCATACAGGCAAAAGGCTTCACACAACAACCAGTCGCATCCTCTCACATATTGCTCGCTCACCGGTTTGTATGGCTCATCGCCCAAGCAGGTGAGCCGCCGCCCGTCGGGCAAGATGGCACTGAACCCGAATTGCTTGGTCTTGGTGGAGCCAATGTCAAAAAACGTCACCTGCATATCGTCCACCGCCATGCGCTCACCGTCGCGCACCACGCGCAGAACTATGCCGTGATCCAATTCGCTGTAAATCTTGCGGGGCATCATCAGGGCGCACATCGTGCGCAAGGCATGCTCGGCCTCATCGTGGCAATAAATCGTGAGCGTGCCCCGAAAAGCGCCTTTATGAATCATGGGTGAGATTTTCCTTATCATCCACACCACGCCCATAATGTGGTCGGTGTGGCAGTGGGTTACAAAGAGGTGGTGCACCTCGGTGATGGCCACTCCGGCGCGTTGCAGCTGGTTGAAGATGCCGTTGCCGCCGCCGGCATCCACCATCATGCCACCGCCCGGCGTGCGCAAAAAGAAGCAAGTGTTGTAGCAGCGCGTGCACATGGCATTGCCGGTTCCCAGCATCACAACTTCACACATAACCTTCAGGTTTTTATGATGGGTAACTCTATGGCAAAGGAGGTGCCCTTGCCCGGCTCGCTGTCTTTCACATAGATGCGACCTCCGTGATACTCCTCAATGATGCGTTTCACCAGCGTCAGTCCCAATCCCCAGCCGCGTTTCTTGGTGGTGAAGCCGGGCGTGAACACGTTTTTGAAATTTTTGCGTGCGATGCCCTTGCCGGTGTCGCTCACTAGAATTAGGGCGCGGTTGTCGTCGGCCGTGACACTGATGCGCAAATCTCCCTCGCCGTCCATCGCGTCCACCGCGTTCTTGGTGAGGTTCTCCATCACCCATTCAAAGAGCGACTGACAAAGCATGATGCCGCAGTTGTAGCGGTCGTCCACCTCCACGGTGAGGTGCACTCGCTTGGGAATGCGGGTGCGCATATAGGCAAGGCTCTCGCTCACCGCCTCGTTGATAAAGGTCAACTCCTTGTCGGGCATAGAGCCTATTTTCGAGAAACGGTCGGCAATCACGCTCAAGCGGTGCACGTCCTTGTCCATATCAGCCACCACGCCGGCGTCCACGTCCATCGTGCCCAGCATTTGCGTCCACGCCATCAGCGATGAGATGGGCGTGCCCAGCTGGTGGGCCGTTTCCTTTGAGAGTCCCACCCACACCTTGTTCTGCTCAGCCTTTTTCACGCTGATAAGGGCAAAGTAGGCAATGGCGATAAAAATGAGCATCACCATGAGCTGAATGTAGGGGAACCACGCCAAGCGGCGCAGCACCGTGCTGTCTTCATAATAAAGATATTGCGTGGTGTTCTCGTCAATCTTGATTTCAATCTTGTTTTGTGAGCCACGCAGCGAGGCCAGCTTCTTTTGCAGATAGATGCGGTTGGCATCGCTGATGTTGTAGGGCGCGAGGCTGTCGATGGGCTCAGGCAGCGAGAAATTTCGGTGCAGCATGATGTTGCCGCCGGCATCCACCAGCAGCACCGGTTTGCTGTGGTTTCCCTCAATGATAGAGAGCAAGAAGTCCACGTCGGTCTGCACCAGTGCCGACGTGCTGTCGGCCGGCTCGTTGCC
>JAFVCX010000083.1 GCA_017478855.1 Muribaculaceae bacterium
ACACCGAGTCTATCGTACACGGAAACAACCTCTAATAAGAACTCATCAAAAATCATGATAAAAGGCAGGAATTCAAATCTTCCTGCCTTTTATCATTAATACCTAATTAGGGTTAAGCCCACTCAAAATTCTCGAGTCCGGCACCTATTTCAAAATGATATTTCACAATTCCTAAATCTATTTTGCTGTAGAATCCCAGCCGAGCCTTCGCTTTGACCCGATTGCCGGCAAGCAACTCAAACCGGAACTTCTGTTGGTTGATGGCTGTTGGAGCCTGCAAGGCGGCCGCCACACCGCGCTTGAACCAGTCAGGAGCCTCTCCCTCCACACGCGTTACTTGGTCGAACGATTTGATTTTATGGGAAACACCAGCCGTCACGCCATATCCAACCGAGATGACACATGCCAATTTCTCACCTTCATCCACAGCAAACGCATCGGGGTTTTTCTTATAAGTTAGTGCCACCCAGCAAGTGTTCAAGCCCAGCCTTTGTGCCTCAAGAACCAATCGCTCGCCATAATATCCCACTTTCTCTTGAAGCGACGAATCATTTTTTCCCACAAGAGCGAAATAGGATTTCACGCCAGAGAATTTTCCATAATGAGCCATGCGAGTATCGAAGGCCTTAGGATCATCTTTCACCAACTGGATGTGCAGGCCTCCTGCGGTATTACACTCGTCCACTAAACGCTGCAAGAGTTGCAACTTCTCGGCCTCTATGGGCTGGTCTTTATAGGCTCGCACACTGTGGCGAGCTTCAATGGCTTGTATTAAATTCATCATACTAATGGTTAAGTAATAAATTTGCGGAGTCAAAATATTTTGACTCCGCAAATTTATTACTTTTATGATGATTATCCAAAATTATCATAGTGAATGCTTGCGGGATCCACTCCCAACGAATCGAGCAAATCATTTACTGTTTTGCTCATCATGGCCGGGCCACACATGTAGTATTCGCAGTCTTCGGGAGCCTCATGAGCCGCCAAATAAGTATCGCGCATCACAGGAGCCACAAAGCCGGCCGTGTATTTCACACCCGCAGCATCGGCAGCAGGGTCAGGACGGTCAAGGGCCAAATGGAAATGGAAGTTGGGGAAATCTTTTTCCAACTGCAAGAAATCGTCCAGATAGAACACCTCACTCAACGAACGGGCACCATAGAAATAATGCATTTCGCGATCGCGTGTGTTGAGCGTGCGGGTCATGTGCATAATCTGTGCGCGCAGGGGAGCCATGCCGGCACCACCACCCACCCAAATCATCTCTTTCTTTGAGTCAAAAATGGGATGAAAATCACCATAAGGGCCACTCATCATCACCTTATCGCCGGGCTTGAGCGTGAAGATATAGCTTGATGCGATGCCCGGCATCACATCCTGAAAACCGGTGGCCGGTTTGGGCTTGAACGGTGGCGTGGCTATACGCACCGTGAGCATGAAGCGGTCGCCCTCGGCCGGATAATTTGCCATTGAGTAGGCTCGGATAGTGGGCTCGGTGTTGCGGCATTTGAGCGAGAACATGTCATATTTCTCCCATGTGGGCAGGTAATCGCCCAGTGAATCCTTATCAATGTCCTTGTCATAATCCATCTCATATTCAGGAATGCGAATTTGAGCATAAGAGCCGGGTATGAAGTCCATGTGCTCCCCTTCAGGCAAAGCCACGATAAATTCTTTGATGAAAGACGAAACCAAATTGTTGCTCACCACTGTGCACTCATATTCTTTGACGCTCAGCACACTTTCGGGCACCCGAATAGCCAAATCATCCTTCACCTTCACTTGGCAACCTAAGCGCCAATGGTCTTGCTGCTCTTTGCGAGAAAAGTGCACCGTTTCGGTGGGCAGGATTTCACCGCCACCTTCAACCACTTGCACTTTGCACTGGCCGCAACTTCCCTTGCCGCCACATGCGCTCGACAGCATCACACCCTCGCTCTGCAATGTGCTTAATAGCGATGAACCAGTGTTAACCTCCAGCTCTTTAGTGCCTCCATTAATATTGATTTTCACTTTGCCTTGTGGAACCAAGTAGTTGCGGGCCACAAGCAAGATAACTACGAGCAACAACGTGATGATTAAAAAAATCACGGCACTCGACATCACTGTCAGTCCTGTTGTATCTAAAATAATCATAGCTGTCATTAAAGTTTAATGCCCAAAAAGCTCATAAAGGCAATGCCCATGAGTCCGGTAATGATGAATGTTATGCCCACGCCACGCAAAGGAGCCGGAACGTTGCTATAGGCTATCTTCTCGCGAATGGCAGCCAAGCCCACTACAGCCAGCAGCCAGCCAATGCCCGAACCGAGTCCGTAGACGGTGGCCGTCATGGCCGAACCAAAGTCCTTTTGCTGCATAAACAGGGCACCGCCAAGGATAGCGCAGTTCACTGCAATCAAGGGCAAGAAAATGCCCAACGAAGCGTAGAGCGACGGCGAGAATTTCTCAACAATCATTTCCACCAACTGGGTGGCACTGGCAATCACCGCAATAAACATGATTAATCCCAAGAAGCTCAAGTCCACACTTGCCAGCGAGGGGCTTAACCACGACAGTGCGCCGGCTTGCAGCACATATCGGTCGAGCAGATAGTTGATGGGCATTGTCACCGCCAACATAAAGGTCACTGCGGCGCCCAGCCCCAGTGCGGTCTTGACGTTTTTTGAAACGGCCAAGAACGAGCACATGCCCAAGAAGTAGGCAAATATCATATTGTCGATGAAAATCGACTTGACAAACAAATTAAGTTCTTCCATTGTCGTTTTTACTTTCTTAAAAGGTTATCGTGTAGTCACGCCTCCTGCAATTCTTTATTGCGAGCGCGATGCACCCAAATGATGCACGCCACCGTAATAAGAGCCATGGGCGGAAGAATCATTAGGCCGTTATTCTCATAGCCATGTTCGTAGCACCATTGCGGAATCACTTGGAAGCCCAGCACCGTGCCCGAGCCAAGCAACTCACGGAAGAAAGCCACAATCACAAGAATAATCATATAGCCCAACCCATTGCCAATGCCATCGAGGAACGAAGGCCAAGGTTTATTGTTGAGGGCAAAAGCCTCAAGGCGCCCCATAAGGATGCAATTAGTAATGATCAGGCCTATGAACACAGAAAGTTGCTTGCTCACCTCATAGTCGAAGGCCACTAAGAATTGCTGCACAACAATCACTAATGCCGCCACCACCACAAGCTGCACGATAATGCGTATGGTGGTGGGAATGGTATTGCGAATAAAAGAAATAATCACATTGCTGAATGCAAGCACCGCAATCACCGATATGCCCATCACAATGGCCGGTTCAAGGCTCACTGTCACGGCCAACGTTGAGCAAATGCCCAGAATTTGCACGAGCACCGGGTTGTCTTTCGACAGCGGATTGAACAGTGCTTCTTTATTTTTTTTCGACAACATAGACATGAATCTTATTTTTCGGTTTCACTTTGAAGTTTTCTAAAAAACGCGTCATAGGGCTTCAGGCATTGCTGCATCATGGTGCCCACTCCACGACTGGTGATGGTCGCTCCGCTTATGGCATTCACGTAATCACCGCCATCAGTGGTTTTTTGTCCATTTTTGACAACTGCCACATTCTTCAGCTCTCCCTCTTTATAAAGCTGTTTGTTCTCAAACTGGCTTTGGAAAGCGGCCTCGGTAATGCGTGCACCCAAGCCCGGAGTTTCGCTCTCATGAGAGAAGTTGGCTCCAAAAATGCTATTGCCATCGTCATTCAGGGCAACATAGCCCCAAATGGGTCCCCACAAGCCCGCGCCATAGACCGGCACGATATATTTCACCGAACCGTCGTCGAGCACGCAACGAAACACGGGCAGCAGGCGCTCGGCCTCGGGGCGTTTCAGGTTTTTCTTCATATTCACTGCAAAGGCGCATCCGGCAGTGCTGTCGGTCACATTACCCTCAGCATCCACAAGCAGATCTTGTGTGATATATTTTTCATACGTTGCGGGAATGTCGCGCTCGCTGGGTGCCGTCACATGCACAGCACTCAATATTTGGTTGCGCGTGTCATTAGCGATATTCTCGTCCTGCCTCGGTTTTAATGCCATGTAGATAAAGGCGAGCACAGCACCCACGAGCACCACCATCACTGCCGCATAAAGGATTTGATAGGAATTGCTATTCTTATTCATAACACATTTTCCGATTATTGGTTAATAGATGCACGGCGCAGGCGACGCTTAATATTGCGCGACACCACACAGTGGTCAATCAGCGGAGCGAAAGCATTCATCAGCAGCACAGCCAGCATAGCACCTTCGGGATAACCGCTGTTGTACACACGGATTAAGATGGCTATCACACCTATGAGGAAACCATAAATGTACTGCCCTGTCCGAGTTCTTGCCCCTGTCACGGGGTCGGTTGCCATGAACACGGCCATAAATGCGAAGCCGCCATAACATAATTGGCTCCACGGGTCGAGCAGTGAGGCCGCATAGGTTGCGCTGGGCAAAGCATGAGCCACAGCCGCCATTGCCAAGCCTCCTGCGAACACCGAGCACATGATGCGCCACGAGGCGATGCCCGTAACCAGCAGAATGACCGCACCTATCAGAATGGCCACCATCGAGGTTTCTCCCGGCGAGCCGGCAATGAGTCCCATAAAGGCATCGCTCGTGCCAATGGGGTCGCCCACCACATTATTGAGCTGCAGCACGTCGCCCGTGTGGGTGGCCACTTGCCCCAGTGGCGTCGCTCCCGTAAAGGCATCGACCACCGTGCCGTCACCCAGTCCAAACGCAGAGTCGGTTTTCACAAAAGCGGTGTCGCCGCTCATGCGCGACGGATAGGCAAAGAACAGGAATGCACGGGTCACGAGTGCCACATTAAAGATATTCATACCGGTTCCGCCAAACACTTCTTTTGCAAAAATCACAGCAAAAGCAGTAGCCACGGCCACCATCCACAAAGGGGTGTTGATGGGGACAATCAGCGGAATCAAGATGCCCGACACAAGAAATCCCTCTTGAATTTCTTTGTGGTGTATTTGCGCTCCCACAAATTCTATACCAAGACCCACCACATAGCTCACCACTATGCAGGGAAGCATGGCCACAAGGCCAAAAACAAATCGGGCCACATGTGAGGCTTCGGGCTGACCAATCGCCAAATAATGCTGGTAGCCCACATTATACATTGCGAAAAGCAGGGCGGGCAGCAAAGCCACCACCACTGTAATCATGGTGCGTTTCAGGTCGTTGCCATCATGAATGTGCACGCCGCTTCGCGCTGTGGTGTTGGGGGTGAACAAGAATGTTTCCATGCCGTCATACACCGACTGCAATTTAGCCAACCGCCCTCCGGGCTCAAAATGTGGCTTAATCTTGTTCATGTATTTTCTTAAAGCGTTCACGTTCCATTAAATTATATAGGTGAATATTTTTCGTTTATCTCACTCCATTTCGGCTCTCATGCGATTTAAGCCCTCGCGCACAATGCGCTGCAGCTCCAGTTTGCTCGTATCGGCATACTCCGCAAGAGCGAAATCCTCAGGTGCCACTTCATAAATGCCCAGCTGCTCCATTTTGTCGATGTCAAAAGTGATAATTGCCTTGACCAAGAACTCTGCGTAAATGTCCATGGGCAGCATGCGGTCGTATTCTCCCGTGCGCACGATGGCACGTTCACCACCCTTGACGCGCGAGTCGAAGCTCACTTCTTTCTTGCGGAAAAGCCAGCTCGTGAAATCGCGATAAATGCTGAAGCGATTGGGGTTGAGTGAAGCCCAGCCCATAAACTCATCAGCTTTGCCCACTTCGGGGATAACCGTCAGGTGTCGGTATGGCGCACGCAAGAACCCATCGGCATTCACCCGATGTCCGGTGAGCACATTACCACTGATGACGCGCACGTCTTCTTTGCTCACATCGGCACAAAGACTCTTCAAAGTGCATCCCATCACAGCACGCACATAGCGTGGCTGCGTCACCGATTCGCCCGTTACGGCAACCACCGTGTTGTGGTTGACCACGCCCGTCGTGAACAGCTCACCAATGCGGGCAAGTGTGACAACATCGAGCGTCCACACCACTTCACCTTTATTCACCGGTTTCACCTGAGCAATTTGCACTCCGGCATTGCCCGCAGGGTGTGGCCCTTCAAAAACGTTGGATGTCACTGATTCGGCTTGGAAATCATCACCGGGACGATAGCCCAAATACACGCTGCCGTCGGTGAGTGTTTTCAACGCTTTCACTCCGGCCGACAAGAATTTCTTGCCGTCGCCCATCACCAACCGCAAATCTGGAGCCAGTGGAGCCGAATCGAAACACGTCACAAAAATGTCGCGCGGGCGCACATTGGAGTTAGGCACTACATCGTAAGGGCGCTGGCGCAGCATGGCCCACAAACCGGATTCGAGCAGCACTTCCACGACCGGACGGGTCAAGTCATGCTTCTGCACGGCATGATTCCCGTTCGGCTCGATGGTGATGGCATCAATGTGCCTGCGCTCGCCACGGCGCACTTCTTTCACAATGCCCGATATGGGTGAAACGACCTTGATTTGCTC
>JAFVCX010000084.1 GCA_017478855.1 Muribaculaceae bacterium
ATCACATAAAACCAAGAAAATGAGTAAACAGCTTGAGAAAATTCAAGAGTTGATATCAAAACGTGCAGCCGCTCGCTTGGGTGGTGGCGAGAAAGCCATCGAGAAGCACCACGAGAAAGGCAAATTCACAGCACGCGAGCGAATCAACATGCTGCTTGATGAAGGCAGTTTTGAAGAACTTGATATGTTTGTGCGCCATCGTTGCACCAACTTTGGCATGGAAAAGAAATCCTTCGATGGTGACGGCGTGGTGACCGGTTATGGCACTGTGGACGGACGACTCGTCTATGTGTTTGCACAAGACAGCACCGTTTTGGGAGGCTCGTTGAGCGAAACTATGGCCATGAAGATTTGCAAGATCATGGATGTGGCCATGAAGAACGGCGCACCCGTTGTGGGTCTGAACGACTCGGGAGGCGCACGCATCCAAGAAGGCATCAATGCACTGGGAGGCTATGCCGAGATTTTCCAGCGCAATATCAACGCATCGGGTGTGGTGCCTCAGATTTCGGCCATTTTGGGCCCCTGTGCCGGTGGCGCAGTATATTCACCCGCTCTGACCGACTTCACTATCATGGCTCAAGGCATTTCGTTCATGTTCCTCACCGGCCCCAAAGTGGTGAAGACAGTCACGGGCGAAGATGTGACGCAAGAGCAACTGGGTGGCGCCAAGGTGCACGCCTCAAAATCGGGTGTGGCTCACTTTGCCGCCGAAACCGAGGAAGAAGCCATTACCATCATCAAGCAGCTTCTCAGCTACATGCCCAGCAACAATATGGAGGAGGTGCCCCGCGTGGAGTGCAACGATCCTATTGATCGCGCCGAGGACATCCTGAACCAAATTATTCCCGAAAGTGCCAACGATCCTTACGACATGTATCAAGTCATTAGCGCCATTGTGGACAACGGTGAGTTCCTTGAGGTGCAGCGTGAATATGCCAAGAACATCATCGTGGGCTTCGCTCGCTTTAATGGCCAAGCCGTGGGCGTGGTGGCCAACCAGCCCCAGTTTATGGCCGGCGTGCTCGATGTGAACGCATCGCGCAAGGGAGGTCGCTTTGTGCGCTTCTGCGACGCCTTCAACATTCCTCTGGTGACACTCGTGGATGTGCCCGGATTCCTTCCCGGCACAGGCCAAGAATACAATGCCGTGATCCTCAATGGTGCCAAGCTCCTTTATGCTTATGGAGAGGCCACCGTGCCCAAGATCACCGTCACCCTGCGCAAGAGCTATGGTGGCAGCCATATCGTGATGAGTTGCAAGCAGCTGCGCGGCGACATGAACTACGCATGGCCCAGCGCCGAAATCGCCGTGATGGGTGCTGCCGGTGCCGCCGGTATTCTCTATGCCAAAGAGGCTAAGGTGGCCAAGACCGATGCCGCTGCAGCCAAAGAGGCCGGCGACGAAGCCAAAGCAAAAGAAATCATGGAGCAATACAAGGCGTTCATCAAGGAGAAAGAAGATGAATATAACAACTTGTTCTGCACTCCGTATAATGCTGCCAAGTATGGCTACATTGATGACGTGATTGAGCCGCGCAACACTCGTTTCCGCATCATTCGCGCTTTGGAGCAAACTCGCACCAAGAAGTTAACCAATCCCGCCAAGAAGCATGGCAACATTCCTCTGTAATCATTTTGGAACAATGAAGAAAAAAGGAATTTTATTGATATTACTCGTTGCTGTGATGAGCCTATTCGCTTCGGCTCAGGGGCGCATGGAATTGCGCTTTAACGAAGCGATGGTGCAAAACGACAGCAATCTGGTGGATCATACGGGGCACCGCTCGGCGTGGATTGAGATCTTCAACCGCAGCTATGGAACGGTGGGCATGGAGCAGATGTTTATCTCCAATCAGAAGATTGACATCCCTGCCAATGGCCAAAAGCCTAAGGATTTCTTGAACGATTACGCTAAAGAGCATCCTGAGGTTCTGTATGAAATTCCACGTGGTGATGTGGCAACTAAAGTTGCTCCCCGCACCCATATCGTGTTCTTTGCCGACGGCGAATCATCGCAAGGAGCTTTGCACTTGTCGTTCAAACTCACCCCGGGTGAAGAAAACAATCTCTATCTCTATGATGTAAATGGTGATTTGGTGGATGCTGTTACTATTCCTGCCAATTTGCCGGCCAACAACACATTTGCTTTGAAGAGCGATGGTGCCAGCAATCTGATTGATGGCGTGATGGACGCTTCGGCATGGAGCGTGCGCGACGGTCAAGACGACGCAACTGCCATCACTCCCGGCAAATATAATCAGCGCGTGATTAATGAGAACATTGAGAAGTTTCATGAGAAAGACCCTCATGGCTATATCATCTCTGTAATCGCCATGCTCATCGTGTTCTCGGCTCTGCTCATGCTGAGCATCTTGTTCTGGCTGTTTGGCAAAGCCAACAAGGCAGCCAACAAAGAAGTAGCTGTGCAACAACAGGTTGAAAAGGCAGTCGAGCCTGTGCAGGCCGTAGCCGGCAACAATGATGAGGCTATTGCAGCCATCTGCATGGCCCTCTATCAGCATTTCAACGCTCATGATGAAGAAAGTGGCATCCTCACTTTTAACCGAGATGCCAATACCGCATGGAGCAGCAAGAGCGGCATGATGCGCAGCTTGCCCCAAAAGCAATGATTAACATTAAAATTTACATCAATGAAAGAATATAAATATAAAATCAACGGCAACGACTATACTGTGGCCGTTGGAGATATTGAAGGAAACATAGCAAAGATTGAGGTCAACGGCACTCCTTATGAAGTGCAGCTGCCTGAACAACCGGCCATCAAACCCGTAGTGAAGCGCGTGCCTGTGGCAGCTGATGCCGCTCCGTCGGCTCCCAAACCCGCCGCAAAGAAAGTGGCAGCCGCTGCAGGTGACTATGTGATTGAGTCGCCACTTCCCGGCACCATTAAGGAGATCTACGTCAAAGAGGGTCAGCAAGTGAAGGCTGCCGATGTGGTGTGCATTCTCGAAGCCATGAAAATGGGTAACGAGATTCACGCAGGCAAAGACGGCGTAGTGAAATCAATCAATGTTGCTAAAGAGGATTCAGTGCTCGAAGGCACTACAATCATGGTAATTGCTTAATGACCTATGGTACTGCTTGAAAGTTTCCTTACCAGTAATTTGGAGCAATTCTGGAATTTCACCGGATTTGCTAACTGCACATGGCCCAATTTAATCATGATTTGCTTTGGCTTGCTATTTATCTATCTTGCCATCAAACATGATTTTGAGCCTATGCTGCTGGTCCCGATTGGCTTTGGTATTCTGATTGGCAACATACCTTTCCAGCCGGGCAACGAGATTGGCATCTATGAAGAAGGCTCTGTGCTCAACATTCTGTATCAGGGTGTGCGTCAGGGCTGGTATCCACCGCTCATCTTCTTGGGCATCGGTGCGATGACCGACTTCACGGCATTGCTGGCCAATCCCAAACTGATGCTTGTGGGCGCAGCCGCTCAATTCGGCATTTTTGGCGCTTACATGATTGCGCTTGCCATTGGATTTATGCCCGACCAAGCCGGTGCCATCGCCATCATTGGCGGTGCCGACGGCCCCACGGCTATTTTCCTTTCGGGCAAATTGGCTCCCAACTTGATGGGTGCGATTGCCGTGTGCGCTTATTCCTACATGGCACTCGTGCCGGTGATTCAACCGCCGGTGATGCGCTTGCTCACCACGAAGAAAGAACGCCTCATCAAGATGAAGCCGGCTCGCAAAGTGTCGAAAAACGAGAAGATTCTCTTCCCCATCTTCGGCTTGCTGCTCACCTGCTTCTTTGTGCCTTCGGGTCTTCCCTTGCTGGGCATGTTGTTCTTTGGTAACCTGTTGCGTGAAAGTGGCGTGACCACTCGTTTGGCCAAGACTGCCAGCAACGCCATGACCGACATTGTGACCATTATCTTGGGCATGACCGTGGGTGCCTCAACCCAAGCATCAGAGTTCCTCACTGCCGACACGGTGTTCATTTTCTTCCTCGGCTTCTGCGCCTTTGTGATTGCATCGTGCTCGGGTGTGCTCTTCGTCAAGTTGTTCAACTTGTTCTTGAGCAAAGACCAAAAACTCAATCCCCTCATCGGCAATGCCGGCGTGAGCGCTGTTCCTATGGCTGCTCGCATCAGCAACGACGTGGGCTTGAAATATGACCCCAGCAACTATCTGCTCATGCACGCCATGGGCCCGAATGTTGCCGGTGTCATCGGTTCGGCTGTGGCAGCAGGTGTGCTGCTCGGTTTCTTGGGATAAGATTTCATATCTATAACAAGAAAGGGGGCGCACCATCCACATTACGGTACGCCCCCTTTTCTATAACCAAAGCGCAAAATGGTTATTTATCAATTATTTCCACGCCTATTCACCAATGTGAACAGCCATTGTGTGGCCAACGGCACACGGGGACAAAATGGCTGTGGAAAAATGAACGACATAACGTCCGAGTTATTGCTGTCGCTCAAACAACTGGGCGTGACTGCCGTTTGGTACACCGGCATCATCAGGCACGCCACAACCACTCACTACAACGGTATTCCTGATTGCCATCCGGGCATTGTGAAAGGCCGGGCAGGTTCTCCTTATGCCATCAGTGACTACTATGACGTTAACCCCGATATTGCTCAAAACGTTCCTAACCGGATGGAGGAGTTCCATCGACTCGTTGAGCGCACCCATCGTGCCGGCATGCAGGTCATCATTGATTTCGTCCCCAATCATGTGGCACGGCAATATCACAGCATCGCCCGGCCAAGCAATGTGGAAGACTTGGGCGCAGCTGATGATCACACCAAATTTTTTGATGCCGATAACAATTTCTATTACATCACTCACCAGTCATTCTCTCCATCGTTTGATTGTGGCGATTATCATGAGTTTCCAGCGAAAGCCACCGGCAATGACTGCTATCACGCATCGCCCGGCAGAGGTGACTGGTATGAAACAGTTAAACTCAATTATGGCATCAACCCTAAAGACGGAAGCCGGCATTTCAACCCCGTGCCCGACACATGGCACAAGATGTTCCACATCTTGCATTTCTGGGCCGACAAGGGGATTGACGCATTTCGTTGCGACATGGCTCACATGGTACCCGTGGAGTTTTGGAGATGGGCCATCGCGCAAATAAAAGCGGTTCATCCGGCATTGAAATTCATTGCTGAAATCTACGATACCGCGCTTTATCCTGCCTTTGTGGATGCCGGTTTCGATTATTTATATGATAAGGTGACACTTTATGATTCGCTCATCAACGTGCTGAATCACAACCAATCGGCTCAATCAATAACCCGTTGCTGGCAAACAACGGAACAGGTGCAGAATCACATGCTGCATTTTCTGGAGAATCATGATGAGGTGAGGCTGGCCTCCACGCAATGCTGTGGTGATGCCTTCAAGGCGTTACCGGCATTGGTGCTGAGCGCGTTTTTGACTCCATCGCCCATGATGATTTATGCCGGACAGGAACTTGGTGAAGATGCTCATGAGGCCGAAGGGTTCAGCGGACACGATGGCCGAACAACGATTTTCGACTATTGGAGCGTGCCCACCGTAAGAGATTGGCTAACGGGCCATGAAAGTGCATCAAGCCGGGCACTGCGCAAATTTTACGAGCAAATATTATGTTTGCGCCAAAGTGAAAATGCGTTTTCACAAGGTCTTATGCACGATTTGATGTACGCTAATCCTCATCTTGACCGGCAATTTGCCTTCTTGAGAGGTGGAGGAAAAGAAGTGGCGCTCGTCGTGACCAACTTCCAGCCCACAGCCATTAGTATCGAACTCACCATTCCGCAACATGCATTCGAGCACATGTCACTCCCACATGGGACTTATTGGGCGCAAGACCTGCTGGCTGGCCTGCATGGCCATGAGCACGCGCAAGATGTTGAAGTTTCGTTGTTGCCCAACGAGGTTCTTCGCATTGACTTGCAGCCTCATAATGCTCTCGTGTGGAAACTGGTGGCAAAATCAGAAAATAAAAAATAATTTTTTTGTGTCATCAAGTTATGCACACACACGATTTTATCCGTAACTTTGCATATTAATTATTCTTCTATATCTGCAACTATGAGTCAATTTAAAGTCTTTTCAGGAACGAAATCACGCTATGTAGCCAGTGAGATCGCCCATGACTTGGGAGTGGAACTGGGCAAAATGAACATTCTTCACTTTGCCGATGGCGAATTTGAGGTCAGCTACGAGGAATCGGTGCGTGGCGCGCACGTTTACCTTGTTCAATCCACATTTCCCAACTGCGACAACCTCATGGAGCTTCTGCTCATGATTGACGCAGCAAAACGCGCTTCGGCCAAGTCGATAGCCGCTGTTATCCCTTACTTTGGTTGGGCGCGACAAGACCGAAAGGACAAACCCCGTGTTAGCATCGCAGCAAAACTGGTGGCCGACTTGCTTAGTGCGGCCGGTATCGATTGCCTGATTACAATGGATTTGCATGCCGACCAAATTCAAGGTTTCTTTGATGTGCCGGTCAATCATCTGTATGCTTCTTCGGTGTTTGTACCCTACATCGAGTCATTGCATCTGCCCGACATGGTCATTGCCAGCCCTGATGCCGGTGGAGCAAAAAGAGCCAACAGCTATGCCAAATATTTCAATTCACCCATGGTACTCTGCCACAAACAGCGCGCCAAAGCCAATGTGGTAGAGAACATGACCATCATTGGCGACGTGAAAGGCAAAAATGTGGTGTTGATTGACGACATGATCGACACGGCCGGAACCATTTGCAAGGCCGCCAACCTGATGAAAGAAGCGGGAGCCAACTCGGTGAGAGCTCTCGCATCGCACGCTATCATGAGCGATCCCGCCAGCGAGCGCATCATGGATAGCGCTCTCGAAGAGGTGATTTTCTCCAATTCAATCCCCTTCGACACCGCCAAGTGTCCTAAAGCTACCGTCATTAGCATTGCCGGTCTTTTTGCCGATACGATTCAGCGTGTGCACGACAACCGGTCCATCAGCTCACAATTCCTTTTATAATTTTACTTATGATATGAATTCATTATTTGAACAACTAAAAACCAAAGCGGTAAGTAACCGTCAACGCATCATATTGCCCGAAAGCACAGAGCCTCGCACCCTGCGTGCCGCCAACCAAATCATTGCCGACAACGTGGCCGACGTGATTCTTATCGGGAACAAAACCGAAATTCTTGCCCAAGCAGCCACCATGCAACTGCCCCACATTGAAAAGGCACAAGTTATTGACCCTGATAATAGTGAAGCGGTTGAGAAATACGCGCAACTCTTTTATGAACTGCGCAAGAGCAAAGGCATCACGATAGATGATGCGCGTAAAAAAGTGAAAGATCCGCTTTATCTGGGTTGCCTTATCATTAAAAACGGCGAAGCCGACGGTCAAGTGGCCGGAGCCATGAACACCACAGGAAATGTGCTGCGCGCAGCCTTTCAGGTGCTGAAAACTCAGCCCGGTGTCAGCACCGTGAGTGGCGCATTCATCATGCTTCTACCCGGGGGGTCGCCCTATGGCGAGCGCGGCATCATGGTATTTGCCGACTGCGCAGTCGTTCCCGACCCCGATGCAAAACAGCTCGCAGAAATCGCCGTGCTCACCGAGCGAACCGCACGCGATTTGGCCGGCATCAATCCAAAAGTGGCCATGCTGAGTTTCTCCACCAAAGGCAGTGCCAAGCATGAACGCGTGGATAAGGTAGTTGAAGCCACCCAATTAGCCAAAGAAATGAACCCCAACATGGAAATCGACGGAGAGTTGCAGGCCGATGCGGCATTGGTGCCCAGTGTGGGTGCTTCGAAAGCTCCGGGCAGTGCCATTGCCGGCAAAGCCAATGTGCTGGTATTCCCCGACTTGGGCGTGGGAAACATTGCCTACAAACTGGTGCAGCGGTTGGCTGGAGCTACCGCCGTAGGCCCCGTGCTGCAAGGACTCGGCGCCCCCGTCAACGACCTGTCGCGCGGTTGTAACGAGGATGACATCTACAAGACCATCTTGCTCACCTGTAACCAAGCTATCGCCCGCAAAGCATAAGCCTTATAGCAAACTTAACAACGTCACACATAACTTTATTCACAAAACGATATGAATATTCTTGTTTTGAACTGCGGTAGCAGTTCGGTAAAATACAAACTCATCGACACCACGGCCAACCACACGCTGGCCGAAGGTGGCGTGGAAAAAATCGGCTTGCCCGACGCTTTCATCAAACTCAAGTTTGAGGATGGCGGCAAAAAAGTGATTGACCTTGACATCACCGACCATCATGGTGCCATCCGTGCCATTCTTGATGTGCTGGTTGACTCGGAATATGGTTGCATTGCACATCTCGATGAAATCAATGCCGTGGGGCACCGAGTGGTGCATGGTGGCGAGAAGTTCAGCAAAAGTGTGCTCATTACCGATGAGGTGAAAGACATGATTCGCGAGTGTTATGGCATCGCTCCGCTGCACAATCCCGTAAACATGATGGGCATTGAGGCCATCGACAAAGTGCTGCCGGGTGTGCCTCAAGTGGGCGTTTTCGATACCGCATTCCACCAAACGATGCCGGCCAAAGCATTCATGTACGCGTTGCCCATGGAGTATTATACCGAAGACCATGTGCGCCGCTACGGTTTTCACGGCACCAGCCACCGTTTTGTATCGCGCCGCGTGTGCGAAATGTTGGGCACCAGCTATGAGGACAAGAAGATTATTTGCTGCCACATTGGCAATGGAGGAAGCATCACGGCCGTGATGAACGGAAAAAGCATCGACACCAGCATGGGCTTGACCCCCACCGAAGGACTGATGATGGGCACTCGTGCAGGCGATGTGGACCCCGGCGCGCTGCTCTTCCTCATGCAAAAACACAACCTCACGCCCGACCAGATGCTCAATGTCATCAACAAGAAGAGTGGCGTGCTGGGTGTTACCGGCATTTCGAGCGACATGCGTGAAATCGTTGATGCCGCCGAGCAGGGCAACGAACGAGCCCAGCTGGCTCTCAGCATGTATGACCACCGCATTTTGAAGTATATCGGCGCTTATGCCGCCGAAATGAATGGTGTGGACATCATTGCATTCACGGGCGGTGTGGGCGAGAATCAGACCCCCACCCGACTGGCCGTTTGCAAAAACCTTGAATTCCTCGGCGTGAAAATTGATGAGCGCCTCAACGAAGAAACATGGAGAGGTAAAGAGGGCGTCATCAGCACGCCCGACAGCCGCGTGAAAGTGGTGGTGGTCATGACCGATGAGGAATATATGATTGCACGCGACACCGAGGCTATCGTGAACGGAAACAGCCCCGAATAAGAACTCATCAAAAATCATGATAAAAGGCAGGAAGATTTGAATTCCTGCCTTTTATTATTAACACCGAATTGGGGTTAAGCCCACTCAAAATTCTCGAGTCCGGCACCTATTTCAAAATGATATTTAACAATTCCTAAATCTATTTTGCTGTAGAA
>JAFVCX010000085.1 GCA_017478855.1 Muribaculaceae bacterium
CAGTATCGTCACCTCGCAGAACCTCACGCGAGGCAACCGCTCGGAGAGTGCCGTGGTCACGACTGACCCCGAACTGTTCGCCACGCTGCACGCCCAAATCCAAGACCTAATCAAAAACCATTCAGTCCCACTCAATGACCTATTCAGCAGAGCAATTGCAGCAGATTGAGAACTTCGCCTCAATCTACCTCAAAATATCAGATATGGCGGTGATTCTCGGCATACCTGCCGAAATTCTCCGCGAGGACATCGCCGACCAAAGCAGCGAAGTGAGCCAGCACTATCGCCGGGGCAAAGCCGCGTCGAAAGTGAAACTCCTGCACCAGGAAATGATGCTGGCTCAAGTCGGCTCACCGCTCGCCATCGAGAACACCCACCGAAACCTTCTCGACATGGAAGACGATGAATAGCGGCAAGCCGCTGGTGTATAGTGTAGAGTGTATAGACATCGCCTTCCACGCATCGCGGCACTATAACTATAACCCATAAACTATAAACTTTTGCGCAGCAAAATATATGGCCCAGCACAACACACTTGACGTTTGCCGTGTGGACTTGTTCACGGCAGAGAAAGAATTGCGGCAACGATACCCCGAAGTTATCGTTGCTCGCGTGCTTCGCATCCGTGAGGAATACAACTGGTTTATCTCGAACCCTGACGCTAAAGACCGCCAGTTCATCGATAATGCGGTGAGCCGTTTCGCCATCAGCAAGGTGCTGGCGTACTCCGACCTCGCCATCGTCAAGGCAATGCTGCCGCACCTCTCGCAAGCCAGCCGTGATTTCCACCGCTACCGCTATAATGAGATGATTCTTGAAACTTTCCAGATGGCGAAGAAACGCAAGGACACAAAGACCATGGAAAAGGCGGCTTCCTCATACGCCAAGTTCAACCGTGTTGACCTTGAAGACGAGCAAGCCGTGCCATACGATCTTATCGTGGTGCAACCCTTCACCGCCACCGATGACCCAACTGTCCTCGGCATCAAGCCTATCCCGAACATTCAGGAACGCATTGATGCGCTTATCAGCAAGTATAGGGCAGAGAACATCGACATCGAGGACATCGAGTTCGAGGACGCCGACCTCGAAGAATCCTCTCTTTTCCCACCCATAGACCCTGATAATGGAGGAGCCCAAGAAACAAATATACTTTAACAAGCCGCAAAGATTGACACAACTTATTGGTGCCAATACAACGGTCATTGTCGCAGGGCGACGCACAGGCAAGACCGACTCTATCGCCTCGCCTTTTGTGTTGCGTAATATGCAACGCATGGCCGGCTCAACAGGCGGCATCGTGGTGCCGACCTACAAGCACGGACTGACGAACACCATCCCGGGCTTGCTCGCCGCGTGGAAACGATGGGGCTATATCCGTGGTGTTCACTATGTGATTGGACGGCGACCGCCCAAGTCATTCGGCAAGCCTATCATTGAGCCTGCCGAATACGAGCATGTCATCACCTTCTACAACGGCTCTTGCGCCATCATCATTTCGCAAGACCGACCGGGCAGCTCCAACTCTTTAACTTTGAGTTGGCTGCTCATCGACGAGGCAAAGTTCATCGAC